>PLFC01000033.1 GCA_003136655.1 Vulcanimicrobiota bacterium | reverse complement strand
TAGCGACCCGAAAACCACTCGGCAACGAGCGGACACAACAACCCCTTCATAGACGCCCCAAGACACCCATTGAGGTCATTTCGGTTGCCGCGCCATGGCCTCCGTTCGGGTGATCGACTTTTGGGTAAGCCCAAGCATGGTTAGCCCAGCAACTTCGTTCGTTTCTTTCACCATTGCGGTCGCTTTGCTCGCAGTCGCCGGACCCGCCGGGGCGCAAACGGTCGTGACGCCCGTACCCGGCGCAGCCGGCACGCCCGGCCCGGCCGCTTCGACGCTCGTGCACGTGACCAGTTGCGGCACGCGCCATGCGGGCGCGGGCGCAGAGGCGCAGTACGTCGCTCCGGGTCCGGTCGCGGGTCAGGCATCCAATTCGAGTTTCGAAAACGTCTACGGCGACGACTACTATCAGCCGCTACCCGGTACCTCGAGTCCGGTCATGATCGTCGGCTTCACCAATATCTCCGGCAAACCGATGACGATGATCGAGTTCGGTTTGCTCTCGAACGAGATTCTCGCCGGCGAAGCGCGCGACACGGGAACGTTCACGCCCGGCGCGGGCATCAAAGCCAAACTCGGCATCTCGCTCACAGCGATTCTCCCGGGTCCGATCAAATGCGTTCCGCTGCGCATCACCTTCGCCGACGGCAGCACCTGGCGCAACCCGCGCCTGCCGCCCCGCGGCAACGCATACTTCAACAGCAAATACCCGCCGAAGCCGTTGTAGTCGCTCGCGTCCCTTGGCGATGGGGCGCGGCGGTGGTAAAATACCGGGCATGTCGCTGAGCGCAGACCTTCGCTCCCGTCGTTTCACGTTCGCCGAGTATGCGGCTATGGGCGGCCTTCCGAAGCATACGGAACTGCTCGATGGGCGGCTCTCGCTCATGAGCCCGCGCGGAGATCCTCATTCGCTCGTCTGTTCCGCCATCAACGCGGCCCTGAATCGCGTGCTCGGAGCGGCGCATCTCGAAGACGATCTCGTGGTCGTGTCGGAGCCGACCCTGCGCCTGAGCGAAAAGACGGGAGTCGAGCCCGACATCGCGTTGATCGATGGTCCGATTACGCGCTACGTCCGCGAGAAGATCTTGCCCCCGCGCGTCCGGCTCATCGTCGAGGTCGGCGAGACTTCGCTCGCGCGCGATTTGGGTGACAAGTTGCGCCGGTACGCAAGGGCGGGCATCCCCGAGTATTGGGTCGCCGACATCGGCGCTCGCAGCATGCACGCCTTCGCAGGCCCGCAAGGCATCGGCTACGATCACACGAGCGTCCACGCTTCAGGTGAGGTCGCGAGCCGAACCATTCCCGCCGTCCGCGTCGATCTCGCCAAGGTATTCGCGGCCGTCACCGGCTGATTGCCGGCCATGGCGCGGGGCGGGCGTTCCCGCGCTAAACGCGCGCCAGGGTGAGCTTTGCGAGCGGGATCAGCGACTCTTCGGGTTTTGCGGCTAGGGCCTGCGTCATTGCCGCTTCCATGCGCGCGAAGAATTCCGTTCGCCTGACATCGGACCCGCCGCCGGCGAGCCCGAGGGCCAAGCTCGGGAAGACGGAAGCGCGCGAGAATGCCGCCCAACGCGCGCCGAATGCCTCGGCGTCGCGGCCCTCGCCGGTCTCGATCCAGATGCGGTCGTCGCCGAAGAAGATATCTATATTCTCGACCACGAGGTCGTCGAAGCGCCCCGATGGGCCGAACGGTGCGAGCAACTCCGCGCGCGTGCGCGCATACGTCGGAATTACCATGCGCCGAACCTCGGCCTCGGTGAGAAAGCCTGCGCTGACGAGCTCGAGCAAGGCGGCGTAGATCGCCTCGACGACCGGACGATAGCCGAATGCGCCGTCGTCGTCCGAGGCCATCCCCAGCACGACGAGGCGGCCACCGACGCGCAACTCGCGCGACCGAGCCCGCAAGAACGCGATCCAGTCTTGCGCCGCGCGCTGCGCGAACGCCGCGCACGCCGCCGCATCGCGGCTGTACGCCGCTTGCACCTGGTCCGGAATCTCGGCCGGAGCTCTGCTCAGCCACTGGATCGACCACGAGCTCCAGCCCAACGTGACGCTATCCGGCGGCAGAACGTGTTCGAAAAACGACCTGCCGGCTGCAAGGGCATACACGTTCTGATCGTCGCGCAGGTAGCTCTCCGGATCGCTTTCCAGAAGATCGAAGAGGGCCGCAAAATCGTTATCGGCCAAGTCGTTGTGCACGACCGAGATCGCACGTTCCGACCCGGCTCGTTCGCGGAGGAGACGGACCGCAGTGCCCACCGGCAGCAGCGAGTTGCGCCCTTCGGAACAACCGTAGTCGGCCACGAGCAGCGGCTCTCGTTCAGAACCGAGCGGCACGATGCGCGCCGCCTCTTCCAACAGCGGCAGTGCAGGCGACAACCCCGCCGCTTGAACGCGTGAGTTGCGATTGTATGCGCCCTGCCCTTCCATCGGAGCCGGGTGCGCAGGCATCTGCTCTGCCCCTTGCATGCGGTCCTCGGTTGGCCTCGACGGCGCGCGAATCATTCTGTCTTTTTCGGGCTCGACTGCGCGAGAGCAAAGACCCGGCTCCAGAGGAGCCGGGTCTTCGTCTCTGATTACGCGTCCGAATTGGTAGCCGCGCTGATTCGTTTCGCTCTTTGCCGTGCCCGGATGCGATTACACCCCGAGTTTAGCGCGGGGCGGTTAACGGCGGGTAAAGCGCCGTCCGGCAAAGCGGCGCGCGGCTAGCGCGATCCCGAACCTCCGCCGTTGCCGCTCGTGGTGAACTGGCCGCTCGAATTGCGCTGTTGGGTGTGGGCGTTGGCCTGCAGGCTGTGCTGGGTCGCGC
>PLFC01000019.1:17999-24549 GCA_003136655.1 Vulcanimicrobiota bacterium | reverse complement strand
GCGGAGTTCCGGTCTTCAGGCGCCCGAGCGGGAAACCCAAGCGCGCGAGTGCGCGCGACAAGCCCGCCGCCGGCGCTTCGCCGAGCCGGCCCGCCGCTGCGCTGAATTCACCCCGAAAGATCTTGCCGTTGAGAAACGTGCCCGTGGCCAGCACGACGTTGGGCGCGGCGTACGTCGCGCCGTCCTCNNGTGCGCACGCCTTCGACCGCGCCGCCCGCGACGATGAGGTCTTCGACCATGCCTGCGACCACGCGCAGGCCCGGCTGCGCGCGCACCATCTCGACCGCCAGCCGCGCGTATTCTGCCTTATCCGCCTGCGCGCGCAACGCGCGCACGGCCGGCCCCTTCGATTCGTTCAAGAAACGCACGTGGAGTTCGCAGCGGTCGATGATGCGCGCCATCGCGCCGCCNNCCGAGGGCGTCGATCTCGCGCACGATCTGCCCTTTGGCGCTGCCGCCGATCGACGGATTGCAGGCCAGCGTACAGATGCGCTCGGGGTCGCCCGTAACGAGCAGCGTTTCGACGCCGAGGCGCGCGGAAATCAGGGCGGCCTCCAGGCCCGCGTGCCCGCCGCCCACCACGATGACGGCCGCGTCGTGCCCTGCGCTCATCGACTTCATGCTATCACGCGCGCTTTATTTCCCGATGCAGAAGCGCGCGAAGATCGCATCGAGGAGCCGCTCGTCGGCCTCGCGCCCGCCCAACTCGCCGAGCGCGCGAATAGCGCCGCGCAAGTCCCCCGCGATCAGGTCGGTCGCGTCGCCGATGCGCAGCGTCTCCTGGGCCGCGGCCAGCGCCTCGGCGGCTTCGAGCACGGCGCCGGCCTGACGCGCGGTGCCCAGATGCGGGCGCGACCAATCGGGTTCGTCGCCGCGCGCCGCCGCGCCGGCCAAGCGCGAACGCAGCGCTTCCACGTCGCCGGCGTCGCGCGTCGAGCCCAGCAGTGCGTCGGACTCCGGCTCGTCGCGCTCGTCGAAGCCGGCGCGCCCGGCATCGCTCTTGTTGAAAAAGAGCACGCGCGGCCGGGTGCGGGTGCGCGCCAAGAGCGCGCGTGCCTCGGCATCGAGCGGAAGCGAGGCATCGATCACGACCAGCGCCAAGGCGGCCGAGGCGAGCGCGACCTCCGTGCGGGCGATGCCTTCGGCCTCGATCCGCCCGGCATGTGCCCGAATGCCCGCGGTATCGATCAGCCGCGCCCAGCCGTCGCCCAGCGCCACGCTCTCCTCGAGCGTATCGCGGGTCGTGCCGGGCAGTTCCGAGACGATCGCCCGCTCGGCGCCGAGCAGGGCGTTGAGCAGCGACGACTTGCCCGCGTTCGGCGGCCCGACGATGGCGACCGAGAGGCCTTCGCGCACGAGCCGGCCGCGCTCCCAGTCGCCGGCCAGGGTCGCGCAGCGCTCGCGCACCTCGGCGATCTCGGCGGTCAGGCGCGCCGGATCCGGAGACGGCACCTCATCGGGGAAGTCGACGGCCGCGGCCAACTCTTCCGCGATGCGCTCCAGCCGAGCGCGCAGCGCATCGGCCTCCGCGGCCAAGCCGCCGGAGAGTCGGGCTGCCGCGGCGCGCGCCGCAGCGGCGCGGTCGGCGGCGATCAGGTCGGCCACCGCTTCGGCGGCGGCCAGGTCCATTTTGCCGGCCAGGTAGGCGCGGCGCGTGAATTCGCCCGGCCGCGCGAGGCGCGCGCCGGCCTCGAGCACGGCGATCAGCGTCTCGCGCGCAACGGCCGGCGAGCCGTGCACGTGGAGTTCGAGTACGTCCTCGCCCGTATAGCTCGCCGGCGCGGCGAAGAACAACGCGAGGCCTTCGTCGAGCCGGCGGCCGCGCGCGTCGACGATTCCAGCCAGCGTCGCTAGGCGCGGTTGCAACGCGGCTCCCGGCGCGACGCGCTGCGCGATCGCGCGAACCTCCGGCCCGCTGACGCGCACGATCGCGATCGCGCCGCGCCCGGGCGGCGTGGCCAACGCGGCAATCGTGTCGCGTACGGGCGCGTCCAGGTGAGGGCTTAGGCCTTCGGCGAGACGACCACGCGCCGCTCGGGTTCGACGCCCGCCGACTCGGTGGTCACGAACGGGTTGTCGGCGAGCGCGAGGTGGATCACCTTGCGTTCCGAGGGCAACATCGGATCGAGCGCGATCGAACGCTTCTCGCGCACGGCGCGCTCGAGCGTCTGCAGCGCGAGACCTTTGAGCATGTCCGCACGACGTGCGCGATAGCCTTCCGCATCGATCGTGAAATAGTGGCGGTCTTTCTTGACGCCCGCGTTCACGATGTTGTTGAAGATCAGGTTGAGCGCTTCGAGCGTATGTCCGTGACGCCCGATCAAATTAGCCAGATCGGGGCCGTCGACTTCGAGGTATTCGCCCTCGGTGCGCTTGTAGTAGCGAACGCGCGCGCCGGCGATGCCCATGCGCTCGAGAATGCCTTCGAGCAGTTCGCGCGCGGGCTTGACCGACTCGGGTTCGGGCGTCGCCTCGAACGTGGGGCGCGGTGCGCGCCGCGTGAAATCGCCGCCGCCGCCCGAACGCGGGGGGCCGCCGCCGCCGCGACGCGGTCGCGCGGGTGCGCCCGTCCGGCCTGCGCGGCGCCGTCCGCCGTAGTCCGGCGTTGCTCCGCCGCCGGTTGCGCCGTTGTCGTCTGACACGTCGATCGTTCTCCTCTGCTCAGCGCCGCGAGCGGCGTTTGCGGCCGCCTCGCGCGCTCGGCGTACCGTTTTGGTTGGATGACTTCGCGGTTTCGGCGACGGCTGCGTCGCCGGCGCCGGTCAGCGCCGCGGCCTTACCGCTGCTCTTCCCGTTGGCCTTACCGCCGGTCACGGCGGCAGCCGCGCCCGCCGCTTGCAGCGGGTTGCGGTGGTATTTGTTGATCAGGTAGAACTGCTGCGCCATCGTGAAGATGTTGAAGGCCAGCCAGTAGAGCACCAGCGCCGACGGCCAGTGGTAGCGGAAACCGAGGTAGCCGATCATCGCGGGCGAGATGAAGGACATGATCCGCTGTTGTTGCGCCTGCTGCTCGTCCATCGCCGGGCTCGAGAAACGAACCTGGAAATACATCGAGACCACGTAGAGCGCGAGCAGCAAATAGTCCGGATCGCCGAGGTTGGTCGCCAGGATGTGGTTGGGCACGGCCTTGGAAACTTCGCTGCCGATCCAGAGCCACGTCGACTGCGAGAAGAGCGCCTTGTCGCTGGTCACCGCTTGATAGAGGCTGATCAGGATCGGAATCTGCAGCAGCAACGGCAAGCAGCCCGCGAGCGGATTCGCTCCCGACTCCTTGTAGAGCTTCATCGTCTCTTCGTTGAGCTTTTCGCGGTCGTTCTTGAAGCGCGTCTGCAGCGCTTTGACCTTCGGGGCCAGTTCTTGCGTTTTGAGCAGCGACTTGAACTGGAACGTGTTGAGCGGCCAGAAGACGGCCTTGACGATCAACGCGAGCGCGATCAGGCTCCAGCCGTAATTGTGCAGCACGCCGTAGATGGCGTCGAGGAACGCGTGCAGCGCGTTGACGATCGGCGCCAACAGGTTCGGAAACGCGAGCAGCATCGCGAGAGACGGGGACAGATCCAAGGGAGAGCCTTTCAGAACGTCTTACGGGACGAGGTCGACGCCCCCCGGATGCCAGGGATGGCAGCGCGCCAGACGGCCGGCGGCCAGCCAGGATCCCCGCAGAGCGCCGTACTTCAACACGGCCTCCTTCGCGTACTGCGAACAACTCGGGTAGTAACGGCAGCGGGGTCCGAGCAGCGGAGAGAGCGTCGCCTGATAGACGGCGATGACCCCGGCCAGGATTCGCCCCGGCATCAGGTTCGGGCCCCGAGCGCCCGGGCCACGTCGGCGGCGATGCGCTCGTAGGAAGCTTCGCCCGCTCCAGGCTTCACCACGAAGACCGCCCGAAGCGGCGCCCCCGGCGCGGGCAACTGATCGAGCGCGCCCATGATCCGGCGGCGCACCCGATTGCGCACGACCGCCTTGCCGACGGCGGATGAGACGGTGACACAGAAACGAGCCCGGCTGCCGCCGGGCTCGGCCACGTAGGCGGTGAGCGTGGAGTACGACGACGCCCGGCCGCGTCGGCGGACGAACGCGATCTCGGCCCGTCGGCTCAGCGAGTCGTACCAACGCACGGCGAAGCCGTCAGGCCGTGAGGCGCTTGCGCCCCTTCTTCCGGCGGCGGGCGATGACGTTGCGGCCGTCCTTGGTGGACATCCGTTCCATGAAACCGTGGACCCGCTTACGGCGGCGGTTGTGGGGCTGAAAGGTTCTCTTCACTGACGTACTCCGGCTTCCTAAGACAGGGAAGTATAGCCGGGCAAAGCGCGTCGAGTCAATGACCCCGGCCGGAAACGAGAACTCTTGTCGGTCCATCCACACCTGTGAGGAAACCTGTGAGTCCTTTTCGGGTCGCGGCCCGGAATCGGCCCGGGGACGGCCTCTAGAGCGCATTTTCGTGCGGTGAACTGCCTCCGCACGCTTTTCGGAAAACCCCGCAGGACGGGGGTCGCCCGGCCTTATTTTACCTGTGGATAAGTCGAAATCTGTGGAGATTTATTGGGTCTTTTTTGCGAGAGGAATCGGGGTGCCCCCGCCCAATCGATGGTCCTCACTTCCGGACGGCTTCAGACGTTTCGACGTCTCCGTTCGCCCGGGGGGAAATCGTAAGGCGGTCAACAGTGATGGAACTCGCAACCGGCTCTTCGGGTAACGGCGGCGGTTACTCGAGCGAGCTATGGGATACGGCTCTGGCGATCCTCGAACCCAAATACACCAAGCCAGTCTTTGAGATGTGGCTCAAACCCATGCGCCTGCTCAAGATGGAGGGCACGGAGATCTCGCTCTCCGTGCATACCCAGTTCGCCCGCGACTGGGTCGAAAACCGCCTCAAAAGCGACATTGCCGAGGTGCTCGAGCGCCTGGTCGGCGAGCCCGTCACGCTGACCTTCGTCATCGTAGAAGGCGGACAGCAAGGCTCCGAGCGGGTTCCTGGGCAGCCCGAGCGCGGCGCCGGCGCGCGCTCGGCGGCCTTCGAAGAGGTCAAGCGCTCGTTCCTCAACTCACGCTACACGTTCCAAGAATTCGTCATCGGCAACAGCAATCGCTTTGCCCATGCGGCTTCGCAAGCGGTGGCCGAGGCGCCGGCCAAAGCCTACAATCCGCTATTTCTCTACGGCGGCGTCGGTCTGGGCAAGACGCATCTCATGCATGCCATCGGCCATCGCGTGTTGGCCGAGAAGCCGGATGCCAAGATCGTCTACGTCTCGAGCGAGAAGTTCACCAACGAATTCATCATCGCGATCAAAAACAACCAGACGCCCGAATTCAGGGCGAAGTATCGCCACGCCGACGTGCTCTTGATCGACGACATCCAATTCCTCGAAGGCAAGGAACAGACCCAAGAAGAGTTCTTTCACACGTTTAACTCGCTCCACGACGCGCACAAACAGTTGGTCATCTCGAGCGATCGCCCGCCCAAGGAGATCCAAACGCTGGAGAGCCGCTTGCGCTCGCGCTTCGAGTGGGGCTTGCTGACCGACATCCAGCCGCCGGATCTCGAAACGCGCGAGGCGATCTTGCGCAAGAAGGGCGAGTCGGAAAAGATCCCCGTGCCCGACGAAGTGACCTCGTACATAGCGAAGATGATTCAGTCTAACATCCGCGAGCTGGAGGGCGCGCTGATCCGGGTGGTCGCGTTCGCGTCGTTGACCAATTCGCCGATCACGGCCGAACTCGCCGCCGAGTGCTTGAAGAACGTCGTGGCCAACATGCCCGCGCGGCGCATCACGATCCAACTGATCAAGGAAAAAGTCGCGACCGCGCACGGCTTGACGGTCAAGGAAATGGACAACCATCGCCGGGATCAGCGACTGGCCGGCCCGCGGCAGATCGCGATGTACCTGTCGACCGAATTGACCGACTGCTCGCTGCCGCAGATCGCCCGCGAGTTCGCCAAGAAGGACCACACCACGGTCATCTACGCGCGCAACAAGATCAAGCAGTTGATGGCCAACGACGAAGCCTACCGCAACCGGGTGCGCTCGCTCTTGGCGCTGTGCCAGGCCGACTGATCTCGCTGCGAACGCGTCGTCCCAATCCGGCCGGCCCGGGGCATTCCCCCGCGGCCGGCTTTTTGCGTGCGCCCGAAGCGGCTTCTTTCTCCCTGCACATCCCCGTTGTGCAGAATCCGCACAGGGCGGTCCAACCGGCGTGGATAACTCCCGCCGACGGGGTGCGCTGTGCAGATGTGGAGAGCCGAGCCGGACTGATGCACACGCCATTCGAAGCGGAAGACGGTACGCTGTCGGGGTTCGCGAGGTTCTTCGCAGTTTACACCGCCTTACTACCGTTACGACCAACCTCTGTATTTACGTTAAGAACCCGCTCCGCGGCGGAGCATCGGTGGAATCGAGAGTGATCGCGTGAAGTTTACGTGCAGCACGAAGGACATCGCGGGCGCCGTCGGAGCGGCGAGCAAAGTCGTCAACGCACACACCACGGTGCCTATACTCTCGAACGTCCTCCTGACGGCGACCGACGACGCGATTCGCGTTCGCGCCACCGA
>PLFC01000019.1:17366-17985 GCA_003136655.1 Vulcanimicrobiota bacterium | reverse complement strand
CGCTCGAACTACGATTTTCACGCGCTGCCCGCCGACGAGTACCCGCCGCTGCCGTCGTCGCAGAAGGGCACGTCGTTCGCGCTGGACGCGAAGCGTTTCCGCGAAGGCGTCAGCGCCACGATCTTTGCGGCCTCGAGCGAGGAGGCGCGCGGCGCCGTGCTGATGGGCACTTTGCTCGAGATCGCCGGCGACCGCNNGAGACGCCGGTCAAGTACATCGTGCCCTCGCGCGCGCTGGCCGAGGCCGCGCGGAATTTGGGCGGCGCCGAGAGCGTCGAGATTTCGGCTTTGGGCCCGGCCGGCAATCAGTTGGCCTTTGCGGCGGGGCAGACGTCGATCGTCGTGCGCCTGGTCGACGGTCAGTATCCCAATTACGGGCAGGTCATTCCGGCGCAGTTCGACCGCTCGGTCACGGTCAACACCAGTTCCCTCATCGCCGGCCTGCGCCGCGCGGAGCTCGTCGCGGGCGACCGGGCCAGCATGGTCAAGGTCAACGTCTCGAACCAGCAGCTGATCATCACGGCAACGAGCGACACGACCGGCACGGCCTACGAAGAACTCGAGGTCGAACAGACCGGCGAGGACCTCACGATCGCGTTCAACGCGCGCTATCTGGTCGA
>PLFC01000019.1:0-17290 GCA_003136655.1 Vulcanimicrobiota bacterium | reverse complement strand
TGGGGACGGGGAAGTCGTTTCGCACGTCGCGCGACGCTGAGATCGTGCGCGAGGGCATGGCCGGCGGAACGGTATCGGGTGAAGCTCGGGTTGCGGCCGGCACGGTGCGCCTATCGTGCACGCTGGCGGTCGGTACCGGCGGCTTGCGCAAGCGCTTCACGGTCAACGGACACGCGGCGCGCTATGCGGGGTATCTGGGCAACCTTCGCGTGGTGACCTTCGTTCCGGCGCACCTGCATCTGGTCGGCGGCCCGCCCGCGCTGCGCCGTGCGCTCGTCAATGCGGCGCTCGCGCAAGAGAGTCGCGGTTATTACGCGACGCTCGCCGAATACGAGCGGCAGGTGACGCAGAAGAACGCACTCTTGCGCGGCACGATCGCGCCCGACGCGACCTTGCTCGCCGCCTACAACGAGCGGCTCGTCGATAGCGGCACGCGGCTCATTCTGGCGCGCCGTGCGTTCGTTGCGGCACTCGCCGAACGAGCGCGCGCGACGTATGCGGCCTGGGTCGGCGATGCCGACGGTCCGCTCGATTTAGTCTACGTCTGCAACGTCGACGTCACCACGCCCACGACGGACGCGGTTGCGGCGGCCTTCGAGAACGCGTTGCGCCTGCGCCGCGACCTCGAACTCGCGCGCCGTACGTCGCTCGTGGGTCCGCATCGCGACGACATGACCTTTCTGCTGGGCGCGCGGCCGCTGGCGGCATTCGGGTCGCAGGGGCAGCAGCGCACGGCCGTGCTGGCGCTCAAGGTTGCCGAATACGCCACGCTCGAAGCGCGCAGCGCGGAGGCGCCGATCCTGCTGCTCGACGACGTGCTCTCCGAACTCGACGCGGAGCGCCGCAGCGCGTTTCTGCGCGGCGTCGCGACCGTGGAGCAAGCCTTCATCACGACGACGGCCGAGGTCGACGTGCCGGTCGCCGCCACCTATCGCATCTCGGCGGCCCGGCTGGAGGCCGTCGCATGATCAAACGCACCGGCTTCCGCCCGCTGCAGTCGCTGGTCGCGGGCTGGCGGCCCGCGGACGGCACGCCGCTCGAACCGCTCGAAGCGATTCTGCTGGCGTGGACGGGGATCGTGGGCGGCCGCGTCGCGCAGCATTCGCAGCCCCTCGAACTGCACGACGGCGTGCTGGTGGTGGCCACGCGCTCGAGCGCGTGGAGTCAGCAGTTGCAGTTTCTCGAGCCGGAAATTTTGGCGCGGCTGCGCGCGATGGGCGGACCGGCGCTGACGGGCCTGCGCTTTCGCAGCGGACGCCTGCGCCCGCCCAAACCTGCGGGGGCGGAACGGTCCGTCGTTCGACGCCCGCGCCCGGCGGCGCCCGAGGCCCCGCCCGAGCCCGCCCCGGATATCGAGACCGCTTTCGCGCGCGCCCGCAGCCGCATCACCCGCGCGGGCGAGAATGCTCGGCGACGGTGCGGCGACTGCGCGGCCCCGGCCGAGGGTCCGCTGTGCGCGCCGTGCCGGGGCGAGCGCGCCCGCCGCCGCAAGGTCGACCTGGAGCGCCTGTTCTTCAATCTGCCCTGGCTCGACGTCGAGAGCCTCGTCTCGCTCGTGCCGGGGCTCGAGCCCGGCGAGCTGGAGGCGATCCGGCGCGGCTTGCTCCAACGCTGGTGGCTCGGTCTCGAGCGGGTGCGCCGCGGCTCGCGCCGGGCGACCGATCACGAACGGCGGATCGCGAGTTCGTACGTGCTGCTGCAGTCCGGGCTCGCCCCCGACGACATCACGCCGGCGGTCGTGCGCAACGTCCTGGGTCCCGATCTCGAGGCGCGACTCTTCGGCAGCCCGGGTTCGGCGCCGTCCGCGGCGAAAGAAGACGAAAGATGAGTGATTATACCGGCGAACAGATCGAGGTCCTCAAGGGCCTCGAAGCCGTTCGGAAGCGTCCCGGCATGTACATCGGGAACACGAGCGAGCGCGGCTTGCACCAATTGGTCTACGAAGCGGTCGACAACGCGGTCGACGAGGCGCTGGCCGGCCACGCCACGCGCATTTCGGTCGTCCTGTACAAGGACGGCTCGTGTTCGGTGGAAGACGACGGACGCGGCATCCCGATCGACATGATCGCCGAAGAGGGCTTGCCCGCGGTGGAGGTCGTGATGACCATCCTGCACGCAGGCGGCAAGTTCGGCAAGGGCGGNNGTGTCGGGCGGCCTGCACGGCGTGGGCATCTCGGTCGTCAACGCGCTCTCGGAGGAGATGACCACGCGCGTCAAGCGCGACGGCAAACTCTGGGAGATCAAATTCGAGCGCGGCGTCACGATTCAGAAACTCAAGAAGATCGGCTCGGCCGAGGGCACGGGCACCTACCAGTGGTTCAAGCCCGACCGCTCGATGTTCGAGACGACCGACTTCCACTGGGACATCTTGCAGAAGCGCCTGCGCGAATTGGCCTTCTTGAATCGCGGGCTGTCGATCACGCTGCGCGACGAACGCGTCGACCCGGTCAAAGAGCGCACGTATTTCTACGAGGGCGGCATCGTCTCGTTCGTCGAGTATCTCAACGACAAGAAAGATCCGCTGCACCCGATCATCTCGACCAACGGCGAACGCGAACGCGTCGCCGTCGAAGTCGCGATGCAGTGGGCCGACACCTACAGCGAAACGATCTTCGCCTTCGCCAACAACATCAACACGACCGAAGGCGGCATGCACTTGCTGGGCTTCCGCACCGCGGTCGGCTACGCGATCAACACCTACGCGCGCAAGCGCGGCATGCTCAAAGAGTCCGATAGCGCGCTCTCGACCGACGACTGCATGGAAGGGCTCACCGCGGTCGTCTCGGTGAAGCTCGAAGAGCCGCAATTCGAAGGCCAAACGAAGACCAAGCTGGGCAACGCCAAGGTGCGCAGCATCGTGTACGGCCTCGTCTCGGAGCGGCTCGAATTCTTCTTCGAGGAAAATCCGAAGTTCGCACGCGCGATCGTCGACAAGTGCATGCAAGCCGCGCGCGCTCGCGAAGCGGCGAAGAAAGCGCGCGACCTGTCGCGGCGCAAGAACGCGCTCGACGGCGGCGGTCTGCCGGGCAAACTCGTCGACTGCACCAACACCGACCCCAAGTCGAGCGAACTGTTCCTGGTCGAAGGCGATTCGGCCGGCGGCACCGCCAAGATGGGTCGCGACTTCCGCTCGCAAGCGATCCTGCCGCTGCGCGGCAAGATCCTCAACGTGTGGAAGGCGCGCGAGGACAAGGTCTTTTCGAACGAAGAAATTCGGGCGATGATCACCGCGCTCGGCACGGGCATCGGCGCGAGCTTCGACGTCGACAAGCTGCGCTATCACAAGATCANNGACGTCGACGGTTCGCACATCCGTACGCTGCTGCTGACGTTCTTCTACCAGCAGATGCGGGCGCTGATCGAAAAGGGCTTCGTCTTCATCGCGCAGCCGCCGTTATACGGCGTGCGCAAGGGCAAGAAGCAAGAGTACGCCTTCTCCGAGGAAGACCTCAAGCAGATCATCGGCGAGAAGGACCCCAAAGAATTCGTCGTCCAGCAGTACAAGGGCTTGGGCGAGATGGACGCCGATCAGTTGGCCGAGACGACGATGGACGAGAGCAGCCGCCGCCTCAAGCAAGTCGCGCTCGAAGACGTCGTCGAAGCCGACCTGATGTTCATGACCCTGATGGGCGACAAGGTCGAACCCCGCCGCGACTTCATCCAAACCTACGCACGCAGCGTCAAGAATCTCGATCTGTAGGGCCGTGCGGGGCGGCATGGGACGCCGCCCCCCGTTCAAACGTTGGTTGCGTGTAGAATGCATGCACGGTGAAAGTTCTGCGGCGCCGTAGCGTCCTGTTCGGGGCACTCGCAGCGGCCGCGCTCGCGCTGCTCCTGGCGTTCGCCTTCCGCGGGCCGCTGTCGCGCGCGGTGGTTGCCGCCGCGCTCGATGCGAGCGGCTACACGGTCGCCTTTCGCGAGCTGCAGATGCGGGCGGGCTTCATCGCCCTCGGAGACGTGACCGTGGAGCGCGGGTCCGAGCGTCTGCTGAGCGCCCGTTCGATCACAGTGCGTTACGATCTGCGTGACCTCTTGCCGGGTGCCGCGCAACGCGGCGCGCTGCGCGACGTCTTCATCGAAAATGCGGTGCTGACGCTGGTGCGTCACCCCGACGGATCGTTCAACCTGGCCGGAGGCGGCGCACCTGCGGCGCCGTCCGGCCCGGCTGGAAACGGCCGGAGCGGCGCGCCGCTGCGTTTCTCGTTACAGGTCACGCCCTCGCGCATCGTCCTCTTGGATCCGTCTCGCGTCTTGCCCGGGTCGCGGCGCATCGAACTCGATCGCTTCAGCGCGCTCGGCTACGTCGACACCGGCGGCGAGTCGGTGCTCTCCGCCAGAGGACGTTTGTCCACTGCGGGAGCGGCCGGACCGGGAGCGGAGGTCACGTTGCGCGCGCGCGATGAGGCGCTCCGGGGGTTCTTCGACGCGCGCGTGCGCGCCGCGGACGTGCCCTTGCGCGATGTGGTCAACTACTTCATCAACTCCCCGACGGCGGCGGTGCTGACCGGCGACGCGCGCAACCTCGACGTTCGCGCCTATGCGCTCGATCTCAACGCCTCGCGGCCGAGCGGCTATCACCTCGTCGGCGGCGCGATGCTGGCCGGCGCGTCGATGAACGTCCCCGGGCTGCGCGTGCCGCTGCGCAACCTCGCAGGGCGCTTCGATCTCTTCGATACCGGCTTGGCGACTCCGCAGGCGCGGGGCGACCTCGGCGGCATCGGTGTGCGGCTGGCGGGCGGACTCTACGACTGGAGCGCGTTGCACTTCAGGCTCGGCCTGCGCGCCGAGGGTGACCTGGAACGCGTCCGCACGCTTTTCACCTTCGCGCGACGCCTGCCGCTCTCGGGCGGCGTGGCCGTGCGTGGCCTGGTCGAAGGTCCGGTCTCGAGCCCGCTGGTCTCGACGACGCTGTCCGCTGCCTCGATGCGCTACGACCGTTTCCCGCTGCACGACGTGACCGGCGACGCGCTCTTTTACGAGAGCACCGTCGCGCTGGCGCCCGTTGCCGCGGGATACGGACCCGTGCGGGCGACCGTGCGCGGCACGCTCGATCTCGGTGCGGTCGCCGCTTCACGGCTGGTGGTCGACGCGTCGGCGCAGGCGGCGTCGCTGCCCTACCTCGCCCAGGTCGTGCCCGGAGCGCCGCTGCGGGTCACCGGCATCGTGCTCGGGTCGGACCTCGCCCTGGAGGCACGAGGCGTCTTCGCCGGGGCGGGGCAAGGCGACCGGGTTGCCGGCACCTTCCACATCGACCGCTCCGGCGACGGGCTGATCGGGCCGCTGCAAGCGAGCCGCGCCGACGGCACCTCGCTCGCGGGCGCCTACTATTCCAATCGCATCGCGAGCGAAAGCGGATTCTGGCTCGATGCGCGCGATTTTGCCCTGACCCGTATCGATCCGCCGCCCGGCCTTCCGGGGCTGCCGGCGCTCGTGCCGCCGCAGCTTTCCGCCCGGCTCAATGCGCGGCTCGCGGGCGAGGGTACGCCCGCCGACTTCCGCTTAGCCGGCGCCGTGTCGGGCGGGGCGTTGAGCCTCGGCACGCTGCACATCGACGCGTTTTCCGGCAGCTTGGCCGGCGATCCGGACGACGTCCGGCTTGCGGGCCTGCGCGCGAGCGGGCCGTGGGGTGCATTCGACGGCGAAGGGGGCTACGCCGGCGGCGCGCTGGCCCTGCGCGGTAACTACGCGGGCACGTTCGAGCGGCTGAGCACGCTGACGGGCGATCTCGGCGCGCACGGCAACCTGCACGGTCCGGTCACGTTGCTGGTGGCCGGCGACCGGACCGTCGTCCAAGCGGGCGGCGTTTCGTCCCCCGGAGCGCTCGTGCACGGCGTCCCGATCGACGGGCTGCGCGGCACGGTCGCCGTGACGGGCAAGCGACTCCAGGTCTACGCCGCGTCGGCCGACGTGGCGGGCGGCAGCATGGTGGCCGCGGGCGGACTCGGCCCGGGCCAGAGCCTGGGCGTCTCGGTGGCCGGGGCCGATGCCCGGCGCTTGAGCGCCACCGGCTTGAGCTTGCAGCGGGGCGGCATCGACGCGATCGGCACGGTTCGCCAGGACGGGCCGGCCGGTGCGCCGAGTTTCGTGGGCGGCGTGGCGCTGGTCCGGGGGCAAATCCGGCACCTCGACGTCGCGGCCGATGCCTCGGTGCGGGCCGACCCGTCGCGCGTGGACCTCAGCGCCGCCGGGGTACTCGCCGGCCCGGCCTACGGCACCGGCGCCGGGTATGTCACCGGTTTTGGCGGCGGCAAGCCCGCCTACGCGTTGACCGTCGACGCGCGCGACGTGCCGGCGGCCCCGTTCGCGCGCATGTTCGCTCCGAAGCGGCACGACATCGTGGGCTTGGTCGATGCGGGTTTCTCCGCCCAGGGCCGCGGTACGGCGGTGCCCCACGTGCGCGGCACCGTCGAGGTGCCCGAAGGCAGCTTCAACGGGCAGGCATTTCGCGCCGGCCGCCTGAGCGTCGATGCCCAGGCGGGCAACGTCGCCGCGCGCGACGGGAGCCTGGTGGTCGGGACCACGGCCCTGACCTTCGGAGCGCTCGTACGCGGGCGCGACGTGAGCCTGCACTTCGTGGCGCCGCAAGCCGAGCTCTCGGACTTCGACGACCTCTTCGACACGGGCGACACCTTGGGCGGACGCGGCTCCGTCTCGATCGACTTCGCCAAGAACGCGGGTGCGATCCGCACCAGCGGCGGCGCCGACGTCCTCGCGCTGCGCTACCGCCGCTTCGACCTCGGCGATACCACCGCGAAGTGGACGAGCGCCGGCCGAACGGTCGACGCCAAACTCGCCTTCGGCGGGCCGTCGGGCCAACTCGCGGCGGCGGGCACCTTCGCCTTAGCCGCGCAGGCGCCGCTGGACAAGTTGCTGCAGCGCTCGAGCTTCGTGGGCACCGCCACGCTGAAGTCGCTCGACCTCGGCACGTGGCTGCCCGTGCTCGGCTATCAGCTCCCGATCGCCGGCCGCATCGACGCGACCGCGACGGTGTCGGGGGCGCTCGTGAACCCCGTCCTCCACGCCGACGCAGTCCTCGTCGGCGGCGTGCTCGGGACGTTCCCGGTCAGTCGAGCGCAAGCGACCTTCGATGCCGGTCTGACCGGCGCCGACATCCGCTCGGCGAATTTCCAGCTCTCGGGCCTGAGCCTCACGGGCTCCGGGCGGCTCGGCTTCGGTGAGTCGGATCCGCTGCAACTCTCGCTCCACGGCACCACGCCCAACATCGGCGAACTGACCGGACGGTTCTTCGCGACCAAACTGCGCCTCTCGGGCACGGGCGAGGCCGACGTCAAGGTCGCGGGAACGCGGGGCAAACCCAAGGTGGCCGGCGGCTTCGACATCGAGAAGGCGGCGCTCAACGGCGTCGCCTTCCCCCGCGTCCTGGGCCAGTTCAGCCTCGACGGCCGCAACGTGGTCGTCAGCGGCGCGGAAGTGAACTTCACGAAGGGAGCGCTGTTGCTCGCGGGCTCGGTGCCGTTCACCGTCAGCCCGTTTGCCTTCGGGCCCGCCGAGTCGCCGGTCGCGCTCGACGTGAGCGCCGATGGGATCGACCTGACCAACTTCGCCCCGCTCTTGCCGGGCAATTCGACCTTGGCCGGGCGCTTGGACGGGCGCGTGGCCATCGGCGGCACGGCCGGCAACCCGGTCCTCGACGGCGATCTCACGCTCGCCGGGGGCGCCGTGACCTCGCCCTTCGAGACCGTCCCGGTCACCGATCTCAGCGGCAAGCTCACCTTCACCGGCAACGTCGTGAAGCTGGAAGCGCTGCATCTCGCGGCGGGCGGCGGGGCCTTCGACGCGCAGGGCAGCGCGACGCTGCCCGACCTCGTCCATCCGGGCGCCGATGCGAGCTACGCCTTCAATGGGAAGGCCAAGGCCCTACACCTCGACATTCCGGCGCTGGGCCGGGGCCAGATCGACGGCACGCTGGCGGTGACGCACCAGCCCGGCAGCCCGCCCCTCATCTCGTCGGACGCGACGTTGCAGGACGCGGTCATCCCCTTCTCCGCCCTGCTGCTGGCCGGCGGCGGCGCCACCGGCGGGGGCGGCGGGCCGTCGCTGAGCATTCCGAGCGAGACGAGCGTGGCGAAACCGACGCTCGCGCTCGCGGTCAAGGTGGCGGCGGGCAACAACGTCCGCGTGCGCAGCGGCAACGTCGATATCGGCGCGCGCGGCTCGCTCGACGTCGACGGGACCTTGGCCGACCCGCAACTGACCGGCAAGTTCACCTCGACGGGGGGCACGCTCGCGTATTTCAACCGCGTGTTCCGGGTGCAGAGCGGAACGGTCACCTTCTCGCCCGACCAAGGCGTGATCCCGACGCTGGATGCGGTCGCAACGGCCCACGTCTCGAACTCCGATC
Organism: Vulcanimicrobiota bacterium; assembly: GCA_003136655.1. Taxonomy (GTDB): domain Bacteria; phylum Vulcanimicrobiota; class Vulcanimicrobiia; order Vulcanimicrobiales; family Vulcanimicrobiaceae; genus Hesperobacter; species Hesperobacter lustricola. The sequence continues at coordinate 8,928 of PLFC01000019.1, read as the reverse complement.
CGAATTCGGTGCGCAACCCCTCGGGCACGGCCGACGTGCAGATCGACGTCAAGGGTCCGATCAACAACCTCAACATCCAGTTGAGCTCGGACCCGTCGTACGACCGCGAGCAGATCCTGGGCTTACTCCTGGGCGCGCCGGCCATCGGGGCGACCAACATTTTCGACGCCCAGACGCCGGGCCAGCAACTCAGCGTCGCGGGCACGCAGCCCGCCGGGACCACGACCAACCGCAACGGCGAATTCTCGGTGGGCCAGCAAGCCTTCTCGCTGGTCAACGCCCAGTTCACCCGCACGCTGCTGGCGCCGTTCGAAACCGCCTTCGGCGACGCCCTCGGCCTCTCGAGCTTTAACGTGAACATCGATTACGGGGGCGGAGTCGGCTTGAGCGCCCGGAAGATATTGGGCCGGAACGTCAACTTCATCTATGCCACGAGCTTCGCGTACCCGTACCGCCAGACGTTCGGGTTCGACATCAAGCCCAATCCCTCGACCGTGGCCCAGGTGACCGTGTTCCAGACGATCGGCGCCTACAGCTTCGGCCAGACGACCGGCGGCAGCTACCTGCTGAACCCGCTGCAGCCCGTCAACAGCCGGGCGACGGCCGCTCAGCCGAGCTCAGGAACGGTTGGTTTCTCGGTCTCGTTACAGCGGTTGTTCCGGTGAAACGGAGGTCGCCGGACGGGGCCAGGAACGCGGAGCGAGGGGGCGAACCCGCGGCCCCTGGTAAAGAAACATGTTGGCCGCCCCCTGCGCCCTCGACGCAGCCGTCTGGCGAGAGGATCGAAGCCGCTGGATGCGGCGACGGTGACGAACACAGCCACCTTGGGTGCGAGGCGCCGGGGTCCGAAGGAAGCCGCTACTACGTATGATCTCAGGTCCTCGCCGCGCGCGCCGGCTCTCGCTCGTGCTCGCCGTGATCGTCAGCTTGTTCGCGCCGTTCGTGCCCCCGGCCGCCTTCGCGGCCGACGTCGCCCCCACGGTCGTTTCGGTCGACGTCTCGGGTAACGCGCACGTTCCGACCGAGCGCATTCTGTCGGTGGTGAAGACCCGCGTCGGGCAACCCTTCGACGAGAAGACGGTCCGCGACGACATTCAGGCGATCTTCGACCTCGGCTACTTCATCGACCAGGTGCCGCCGTTGATCCGGCAGCGGCCCGACGGCATCGCGGTCACCTTCCGCGTGGTCGAGAACCCGGTCATCCAGCGCATCGCGATCACCGGCAACGACCACGTCTCGACCGANNAAGATCAACTCGTACTACGACAAGATCGGCTACGGCGGACAGGTTCCGAGCCACGTCATCGGCATCAACGTGGGTAAGGACGGCACGCTCGGCTTGACCGTGCGCGAGGGCCTCACCGTCGCCAAGATCGAGATCGCCGGCAACTACTTGCTTTCGCCGATCTTGATCAAGCAGGCCCTGACGCTCAAGGAAGGCCAGCCGTACTCGGAAGATACCCGCGACAAGGACTTCGAAAACCTCAAGAAGCTCTACGACAAGTACGACCTGCAGATCGGCGACTTCGAAGCGGGCATCGACCCNNACCCTGACCAAAGACCAGGTCATCCGTCGCCAACTCCGTCTGCGGCCGGGCATGATCGTCACGCAGGGCCTGTTGCGGCGCGACTACGAGCGCCTCAACAACTTGGGCTTCTTCGAAAAGGTCGAGCTCAATCCCAAGCCCGGCCCCGACCCCAAGAAGCCTTGGCAAGTCACGCTCGACTGGACTGTGAAAGAGCAACGCACGGGCACCGCGCAGATCGGCGCCGGTTACTCGGGCGGACCCAACGGTCAGGGCCTCACCGGCACGCTGTCGTATTCGCAAAACAACATCAACGGCACGGGCAACGGCGCGCAGATTCGCTTCGAGCGCGGCGCGCGTGTCTCGGACGCATCGATTTCGGCCACCGTGCCGTATCTGGGCGACACCCCGAATTCGCAGCGGTATAGCCTCGGCGGCCAGATCTTTACGCAGAACCAGAACAACTACTATCAGGTCTACCAAGCCTCGACGGCACAAGCCGTGATCCCCAACCCGATCATCTCCACGCCCTCGCCCGGCGGCGGCTCGGGCGGGAAGAACTCCGCCGGCACGATCCCGATCGTGCTCACGCCGAACCAAAACGAGATCTCGGGCGTCGTGGCCCAGTACTACACGCGCTCCAACGGCGCGCAGGCAACGCTCGGCCGGCGTCTCTCCGACCTGTTCACCGTCTCGCTCGGCGCCACGGCGCAGCGCCTGGCCACCGACGTCGTGCTGCCCTCGCCGTATTACCTCGCGGGCGAGACTTCGATCTTGAACGGGCCGGTGCAGAATACGCCGTTCGGCCAACAGACCAGCGGCAGTTCCATCGGCATCACCGCATCCTCGATCGCGAATACGGCCAACGGTGAGGCCTTCAACCTGCGCAGCTTCACGCTCGGGCTCAGTCACGACAGTCGCGACGACGTGTTCAATCCGCGCCGCGGCATCAATGCCACGCTCAGCGAGGAAGTTGCGGGCAAGGCGCTCGGTTCGGCCTTCAGCTACACGATCTCGACCTTGGACTTCGCCAAGTTCTATCCGGTGCTGAGGAACTCGACGCTGGGCTTCCACGCGGTGCTCGGGGACACGACCGGCGCCGTGCCGCCGAGCAAACTCTTCGTGCTCTCCGACCAGCAGTTGCGCGGCTACAGCGAAGTCTTCTACGGTACCCAGGAGATCTTGCTGCAGTCGGAATTGCGCTACCCGCTGACCCAGGATCGCAGTTTCAACCTGGCGTTCTTCGGCGACTACGGCTCGCTGCGCATCCGCGGCGCCGATCCGATCCTGGACCAGTTCGGCGACACGGTGGTCAACTACAACCAGTGGCTCTATCACGGCGACGTGGGCCTGGGCATTCGCTTCGACGTGAAGCAGTTGAACTTCAGGTCGATCCGCCTCGACTTCGCCAAGGGTAAGGGTACGACGCACACCAGTTTCGGCATAGGCCAGAGTTTCTAAGGCACCAGCACATGCGTAAGAGTTGGAAATCGCCGTTCGCCGCAGCGCTCGCGGCCGTCTTGCTTGCGGTCGCGGCGCTCGCGCCCGCGAGCCTCGCCGCCGACGTGACCGACGTCGGCTTCATCGACCAGGCCGCGCTCTCGAATCTGCCGGCGTTCGCCGCCGCCAATCGCAAGCTCGGCGACATCAAGGCCGATCTCGACCGTCAGTTCGGCGCGCGCGTCCGGGGCGTCAAGAATCCGAACGATCAGGCCCGCATCGCGCAAGAGTATCAGAACAAGTTCGCCGCGCAGCAGCGTCAGTTGCTCGGGCCGTTGTTCCAGCGCGCGCAAGTCGCCATCGCCTCGGTTGCCTCGAGTAAGAATCTGTCGGTGGTGGTCGACAAGCGGATCATCATCGTCGGCGGGCAAGACGTCACCCGCGACGTGGTCGACCTCTTCAGCGGCGTCGGCGACCCGGTGCCGCCGGTGAGCACGCCGCCGCCCTCGAGCGTCGGTTACGTCGACGAACTCCAGATCAACGCCCTGCCCAAGATCAAGAAGGCCAACGACGACTTCGCCAAGTTCCAGAACGAGCAGAGTAACACGGCTCAGACGAAGATGCGCGCCGCCAAGACCGACGCGGAACGCCAGCAGATCTTCAAAGATGCGCAGAAGACCTTGCTCGACAAGCGTAAGGAGTTGATCGATCCGGTCGTCGATCAGACGCGCAACGCGATCGCGGACGTCGCCCGCAAGAAGGGCTTGGCGTTGGTCATCGACCGCAGCAACCTGATCTACGGCGGGACCGACATCACGACGGATGTCACCAACGCGCTCAAGTAACCGGCTCCGCGCCGCCGCGGTCGTCGCCCTGCTCTCGCTTGCGGCCTGTAATCGCGGGCCGTCCACGTCGGTTGCCGTCAACGGCGCCCGGCCCGCCGGCGAGGTGGGCTACGTCAACATGGACGACTTGCTCAAACGCCACCCGCTGTACGCCGAACTCTCGCGTCTCGACGACGACATGGCCGCGCTGCAACTCAAAGGGGTGGGCGGGGCCGAGGCCGTCGCGCCGGCCGATCTAGCACGCGAACAGAAGCAGTTGCAAGCCGAACTCGACCGCGCGGCGGCGCAGACGCGGGCCGCGCTCAAAGCCAAACAGGAAGATTATTCCAAGCGCGAGGCGGCGGCGATCCAGCAGGCCTTGGCGGCCGCAGGCTCGGTCTCGGGCGGCGGCGGCGCGGCGATTGCGGGCGGCGCGCAGCAGAATCTGCAGCAGCAGGCGCAGACGGTCTCGGCCACCGCGCAGAAAAATCTCGATCGCTACCGGCGCGACGTGGTCGGCCAAAACCAAGCGGCGCTGCAAGCCCTACAGCGCTCGCTCAACGATTCGGCGGCGCGCACCTATCACACCCAGGTCGAGGCGTTGCAGAAGAAAGAAGCCGACTACGCCCTGCAATTGGCCAACGATAGCTCCACCGAGCGCCTGTCGCTGCGCGCCAAACTTTCCAACCTCGTGCTCGACGACGCGGCCCGGGAAGATGCGCGCAAGCAGATGGAGGCGCTCGACCGCAAGCAAGCCGACGAACTGGCCGCGATGAAGAACCGCGACGGCGCCACGCTCGCGGCCTTGCAGACCCGGCTGCACAACCAGACCCAGGCCGAACTCGACCGGCGTGCCGCCGAGATGAACAAGGCGACGCTGGCCAAGCTGAACTCCCGCGAACTCGAAACGCGCAAGGACGTGGTGGCCAAGCTCGGCGGCCTCGCGCCGGTGCAAGGCGCGGGCGGCCAGGTCACCGTGCACGGCGGCTTGCCGCCCGATATGAAAGCCAAGCTCGACGCGCTGCACAAGAAGTATCAGGACGACTTCGACAAGGACGCGAAGACGACGCTCGACGACTTCGCCAAGACGCGAGCGGAACTGGGCCGGCGCTTCGAGCGTCTGCACGGCGCCGATTCCGCGGCGCAGTCGGGTTCCACCAAACAACTCGCCGCGCTGCAGCACCAGCGCGACCAGCTCTACGACCAGATGGTCGCCCAGATCGGCCGAGAGGTCAAAATGATCGCCGCGAAGCGCGGCATCGACGTCGTCTTCAGCGACGTCGTCGCACCCGCCGGCGGCGTCGACTTGACTGCCGACGCCGAGAAAGATATCGAGAGTCTGCACGAATGAAACGAACGCTGCTGCCGGCGCTGCTCGCGCTCCTCGCACTCCCCGCCTGCAACGGGGGAGTCTCCGGAGGCTCGAGCCAGATCGCGACCGTGGACATTTCGCGGATCACCTCGAACTGGCCCAAATTCATCAATTACAACAACCAGTTGGCGGCCGATACGGACGCCATCAATCGCTCGAACGCCTCGCCGCGCGACAAGCAGCGGCAGATCGACGGGCTGCGCAGACGTTTCGTGAACATGCAAGACGAAGTGACCAGCGACGTGCGCGCCGCGGCCGAGCAAGTGGCCAACGACCGGCACTTCAAACTGGTCGTCACCCGCGAGTTCACGGGCTACGGCGGCGTCGACATCACGTCCGACGTGGAGAAGATCCTCAAGATCACCGAGAAGTCGCCGGCGCCGAGCCAATAACCGCGCGATGACGCTGTCCGACTATGCCGAGCGGCTCGAGGGCGCAACGGTTCGGGGCGACGGGTCCGTCGTGGTCGAGCGCATCGCGGCCCTCGACGACGTCGACGAACGCGCGCTGACCTTTGCCGTCGACGAACGTTATTTGCGCGCGGCGCTCGGCTCGCGCGCGGCCGCTGTGCTGACCGAACCCGAACTCGCCGACAAGGCCGGGCCGACGCACAAGCCGCTGCTGCTGGTGGCGTCGGCGCGCGTCGCGCTCGCCGCGCTGCTGGCCTCGCTCGAACCGCCGCGTCCGGCTGCGCCGTACCGCGACCCGAGCGCCGTCGTCGATCCGTCGGCGCGCGTGGGTCCCGACGTGTACGTCGGCCCGCTGGTCGCAATCGGCGCGGACGCCGAGGTGGGCGCGGGCAGCGTGCTGCTCGCGGGCGCCGTGGTCGGCGCGGGCGCGCGTTTGGGTCGCGCTTGCGTCTTGCATCAGCGCGCGATGTTGCTCGATCGCTGCGTCGCGGGCGATCGCGTCGTCCTGCAAGCCGGAGCCGTGGTCGGCAGCGACGGGTTCGGCTACGCGTTTCTCGACGGTCGCCTGCTGAAGATCCCGCAGGTCGGCAACGTCACGCTCGGCGACGACGTGGAGATCGGCGCGAACACGTGCATCGACCGCGCGCAGACGGGTTCGACCAGCATCGGCACCGGCACGAAGATCGACAACCTGGTGCAGATCGGCCANNGGCTCCACGGTCATCGGCGATTACGTGCAAGTCGGCGGACAGAGCGCGTTCAAAGGACACATCACCGTCGGCTCGCGCGCGCGCATCGCGGGCAACACGATGGTGTGGGGCGACGTTGCCGAAGGCGCGACGATCAGCGGCGCCCCCGCGCAAGACCATCGCGCCGAACTGCGTCAGCAGGTTCGGATTCGCGGCCTCGGTAAGTTGTACGAGCGAGTGAGCGCATTGGAACGGCGAGAGTGACCGGCCTGCAACAGACGCTGCGGGAGACGGCGGAATTCACCGGAGTCGGCTTGCACACGGGTGCCGCCGCCCGCGTTCGCATCCATCCGGCGCCGCCCGATTCGGGCCTCACGTTTCGTCTCGGCGAGGGCGGCCCGCACGTTCCGGCGCTGGCCGAATACGTNNTTGTTGGCGCTCGGCGTGGACAATGCCGCGATCGAAGCCGACGGTCCGGAGATCCCCGTCCTCGACGGCAGCGCGGCGATCTTCGCGCAAACGTTCGGCACGATGCTCGAGGAACAGCCCGCCCGGCGCCGGCGTTTCGTGGTCGAGAAGCCCGTTGCGTTCGCCGACGGCGACGCTCGTTTGATCGTGCTGCCCGCCGACGACTTCCGGGTCACCGTCTGCGTCGATTTCGCGCCGCCGGTCGGCGCGCAGTTCTTTACCGCCGGCGTCGATGCGGGCGGTTATCTCGCCGACGTCGCGCCCGCGCGTACGTTCGGCTATCTGCACGAAGTCGAAGCGCTGTTGGCTGCGGGCTTGGCTCGCGGCGGTTCGCTCGACAATGCGCTCGTCTTCGCGCCGGAGGGGCCGCTCACGCCGCTACGCTGGCCCAACGAAGTGGTGCGTCACAAGGCGCTCGACCTCATCGGCGATCTGGCCTTGCTCGGCGCGCGTCCCCAGGGCGAGTTCATCTCGATCAAGAGCGGCCATCGCTTGCACGCCGTGGCCACCCGGGCTCTGCGCGCCGCGTCGCCGCAACCCGCGGTGCTCGGCTGATGGCNNGTCGAGTTCGAACCGATGCGCCGCGCGATCGGCTACAAGAACTTGACCATCAACGAAGAGTTCTTCCAGGGACACTTTCCCAATCTGCCCTTGATGCCGGGCGTGCTCATGATCGAAGCGCTCGCGCAACTCGGCGGCACCATCATCATGTCGCCCTACGACTACAAGCGGCAGACCGCCGTGTTGACCGGCATCGACAAGGCGAAATTTCGCAAGTACGTGGTGCCCGGCGACCGGCTCGACATGGAAGTGACGCTGCTGCGCACGCGTTCCACCCTGGGCTGGGTCTCGGCGGTCGCCAGCGTCGGCGGGAAGCCGGCGTGTTCGGCGGAGCTGATGTTCGCCTTGACGGCGATCGACGACATCGGCATGGACGTCTCGGTGCTCAACCAATGATTCACGATTCCGCGATCGTCCACCCCAAGGCGGTCATCGGCGAGGGCGCCGAGATCGGGCCTTTCTGCGTCGTCGGCGCGCACGTGAGCATCGGCGCGCGCACGAAGCTCTTGGCGCACATCGTGGTCAACGGGCATACGACGATCGGCGAGGACTCGACCATCCATCCGTTCACCTCGATCGGCGCGCCGCCCCAAGACAAGAAGTTCTTCGGCGAGTTGTCGTACACGCGCGTGGGCAGCCGCACGACGATCCGCGAATACGTCTCGATCCATCGCGCCACGGGTGAAGGCGAGGTCACCTCCGTCGGCGACGATTGCCTGCTGCTCGCGTACGTGCACATCGCGCACAATTGCCGGGTGGGCAACAACGTCACCATGTCGAGCACGTCGCAACTCGCCGGCCACGTCGTGATCGACGACAACGCCAACGTCGGCGGGATGACCGGGCTGCATCAGTTCGTCCGGGTCGGACGCTATGCGATGGTCGGCGGCATGTCCAAGATCACGCGCGACGTGCCGCCGTACTTCCTGGTCGAAGGCATGCCCGCCGAGGCGTACGGCCTGAATTCGATCGGCTTGCGCCGCGCGGAATTCTCGGCCGAAACGATCGCGGAGCTCAAGGAGTGCTACAAATTGATGTACCGCTCCAATCGCAACATCTCCCAAGCGCTCGAAGCGATGCGCGAAATCGTGAAGACCGACGAAGGCCGGCACCTGATCGAGTTCGTCGCGGCGGATTCGCAGCGGGGCATCGTCAAGTAAGCGTCGCACCGGCGGAGCGTCCGCTGCGCGTCTTCATGGCGACGGGTGAAGCGTCGGGAGACATGCTGGCCGCGACCCTGGCCGACGCGATGCGCGCCTTCGAACCCGGCGTGCAGTTCAGCGGCATCGGCAGCGAACGCATGCAGGCCGCGGGGTTCGACTTGACCACGCAGACGCGCGGCTGGGCCAGCATGGGCCCGCTCGAGGCGTTGAGCAAGATCCCGCCACTGTTCGTCAACGTCTGGCAGCACGCGTTTTGGCTGCGTGCGCGACCGCGCGACCTGATCGTGCTCGTCGACTTCGGCGCGTACAACCTGCGCTTCGCGCGGGCGTTGCGCCGCATCGGCTACCGCGCGCCGATCCTCTACTATTTTCCGCCGGGCGCCTGGCTCGATCGGCCCAAACAAGCCGCCGAGGTCGACGCGGTCACCGTGCCCTTGACGGCGTTCGAACATCAGCGCGATTTCTATCGCTCGCT
>PLFC01000036.1 GCA_003136655.1 Vulcanimicrobiota bacterium | reverse complement strand
GGATCGGCCTTGATGATCACGCTCGTGTAGACGTGATTGGTCTGATCCTGTAAGGCTTTGAAGCCCGCCGGAACCTGGTCGATGGAAAGCACGTTGGAGCCGATCTGGATCTTGTTCTTATCGTCGATGACGACGATGATCTGCGACTCCTTGACCTTGTCCGTGTTCTTGGCGTCGGGCAGNNAACGGCGTGATGTTGATGGTCGACATCACATCCTCTTCGCCCTGACCGGTGGAGACCGCCATTACGAGGTCACGAACCCGACGTCGGTGAGGTCGGCCAGCTTGGCCGCGTCGAGGATGCGAATGATCACGCCGTACGGCGCCTTCGCGTCGGCGGTGATCGACACGTGCAGCTTGCCGCGACGGCGTGCGGTATCGGCCAGGGTGTAATAGATCGCGGCGACATCGATCTTCTTGGAATCGACGAAGATCGCGCCCTTGTCGTTGACCTCGACGTCGATCTCTTTCTTGGGATCGGACTGGGCCGTTGACGGGCTATCGTTATGGTTGGGCAGTTCCTTTTGGAAGCCCGGCGGGGTGACCAGCGCAGCGAGGATCATGAAGATGATCAGCAGGACCAGCAGCACGTCCGTAAAGGGCGTGATGTTGATCTCGGCCATGACATCGTCTTCTTGTTTCGCCGACAGTAGCGACATGGGTACCTGTGGCTAGCTGGCGCCGGCGACGGCCGCGCCGGTTCCCGGTTTGCCGGCGGACGGCTTGTACAGATCGGTCGGGATTGGTTCGCCGACGTTGTGGAAGTGCAGCATCTCGGCGAGCTGGTTGGCGGCGACGATCATCTCTTGGTTGTACGCCTTGATGCGCGTCTTGAAGTAGTTGAAGAACACGACCGAGATGACGGCCACGAACAGACCGGCGGCAGTGGTGACGAGCGCCTCGCCGACGCCGGCGGCGACGACTGCCGGGCTCGAGTTGCCCTTGATCGCGATGTCGTCGAAGGCGTGGATGATGCCGAGCACCGTACCGAAGAGGCCGACGAACGGCGCGATGACCGCGATGGTTCCGATGACGCCCAAGTTGCGCTCCAAAGAGTTCAGATGCTCCATCAACGCTATGGAGAGCGCATCTGTGATATCGGCGCGATTCTTCGTTCCGCGCTGGAGGCCGAACTCGAGAATCTTGGGCAGCATGCCCTTCTCGCTCCGGCAGATCTTGACGGCGCCCGCCAGATCGTCGGCGGCGATCTTTTGGCCGAGCTGACGGAGAAGCTCCTTGCTGTCGCCGTGCTGTTTGCTGAAGAAGACCAGCCGTTCGATCACGATCGCGACCGCCACGACGGAGCAGATCAACAACCCGAGCATCGCGGGTCCGCCGCGAATTAGGAACTGAACAAACCCACCGAAATCCATGCTCTGTGTCGCCTCCCTAGAAGCCCGGCTCTGTACTTGGAAAACACGAAAGCGACGCCAAAGCCCGCCGCGAGGTCTGCGTATTAACCCCGTCCGGGCAGTATTCCTCGCGCAAAAGAAACATGCGTCACTTGCCCCCGTTCAACTGCTTGATGGCGTTCTCGATGGCCGAGGTGAGCCCGGGGTCGTTCCCCTTCTTCGCCTGCTCGTCGGCCTTTTTTAGGTAGTCCAAGGCTTGCTGCGTCTTGGTCTTATCGAGGTTGATCACCGAGATGCCCTTGGCGTAGTTGGCGGCCGCGTTGGTCGGATCGGCGGCCAGCGCCTTGTCGGCGTCGGCTCCGGCCTTCTCCGTATTCGGATCGCTCTTCGCGGTCGGATCCGGCTTGATCGACAAATATGCCAGGGCCGCACGCGCGTAGAAGGGCCCGGCCGATTTGGGCAGCGCGACGGCGGCCTGCTCGAAGAGCGCGGCCGCGTCGGCGAACTTCCCGGCGTTTTGCAGCGCGTTCCCACGACTCACGAACGACTGTTCGAGAATCCCATCCGCGTTCGACGACGGATCGATCTGCTTGGCCTCGGCGACGGCGGTCTTGGCCTTGTCGAAGTTGCCGCCGCGTACGTACGCCTGCACCAGGTTCGAGTAGATGATCGACTGCTGCTTGGCCGTCGCGTTCTCCGTCTTGGCCAGATCGCGAGCTTTCTCGAGCGCGGCGACCGACGCGGGATAATCCTCGGCCGAGAGTTCCGCGAACCCGAGCACTAAATACTTATCGAACGTCTCCGAATACCCGACCGCCTTCTTCGCCAACTCGACGCCCGTCGCCGAATCTTTTGCGGTCACGGCGTCCACCGCGGCGTCGGCATACGCCTTGGAAGCCGCCGCTTTGAATTCCACCGGGATGCTTCCGGCCTTCTCGAATGCGGCGACCGCGGCTTTGGGCTGGTTGAGCAGATTTTCCGCCAGACCCAGGTAGAGTTCGGCCTTCGGGTCGTCGGGATGCGAGCTGAGATAGGCCTCGAGCTTCGGCTTCGCATCGGTGGAGTTGCCGACTTCGATCATGCGCCGGTACTGCTCGAGTTCGGGCAGATTCTGCTCGCCTGCCGACGAGGAACCGTTCTCGGTGAATTTGAGCGTGAAGTCGTAGAAGGCCGTCTCCTTGACCTTGCCCCGGGTCGCGGGTTTATAGGTCGAGGATTGGGCGATCTCGAGCGCGGCCTTGTCGTCGGCCGCGTTGCTCGAGTGGATCACGCCCTGCACCTTGAACGTGCCGTCCTTGTTGACCAGCACCTTGATCACGACCGTGCCGGCGCCGCCGATCGGGCTCTTCGCCGTGCCCTTGGTGGCCAGCGTCGGCGGCTGGTAGTAGGCAAACGAACTGGGCGGCGGCGTCTGCGCCACGGCGGCTGCCGGAACGAAGACGGCGGCGGCGCAGAGCGCCGCAAGCGGGACGCGGACCATGGTAGACCTTTCGAGGCGAGCGCTATTTGGGCAGGCGGGACGCCGTGGCCGCGGCGAGCTCGAAGAGGGCTTCGAGCGACTCCACGCGACCGGCTTCCAACGCTTCCGCAGCCTCGGACAGTATGGAGATCAGCGCCCTGACTTCCTGCGCGACCGCCGGCTCATTTTGTTCCAGGATCGGACGCCACATCGACCAGGGCGACGCCGCGAGCCGGGTCATCGAGGCCATGCCCGGGCCGCACAGCGCCCCGGCGTCACGCCCCTCCCACGCTTCGCCCAGCCGCGCCGCGAGCGCGATCGAAACGAGTTGCGGCAGATGCGAGGTCAGGGCGAGCGCGCGATCGTGCTCGCCGGCCTCGACGGCCACCGGGCGGGCGCCGGTCGCCGCGATCAGTTCGATGGCGGCGCTTCGCGCCGGCTCGGGCGCGCCGGCCTCGTACGTCCAGACCCGGCCCACGAAGAGCCCCGCCGAAGCGGCGGCCGGCCCGCTGCGCTCGGAGCCCGCGATCGGGTGCGTGCCCACGAAGCTCGGCAGGCTCGACGCCGCCGCGCGGACCGGCACCTTCAGCGAGGCGACGTCGATCACGAGCCGCGCCGGCGGCGGGCTCGCGGCCAGACGTTCCAACAGCGCCACGGTGGCGTCGAGCGGCAGTGCGATGGCCAGCCAATCGCAGCCCGCGAGCAGTTCCTCGAGCGACGCGGCGCGCCCATCGAGCGCACCCGTCTCCAGGGCGACCGCGGCGTGCTCGGGCCATTCGTCCCAGCCCGCCACCCGGAAGCCTGCCGCGCGCGCGGCAAGGCCGAGTGAGGCGCCGATCAAACCGGTCCCGACGATGCCGAGCAGGCCCGGTCGAGACGTCAGACGGCGAACGCCTTGGCCGGCAGCCGGCGTCCGACCGCACGCGCGACCGGGTCGAGCCGGTCCATCAATTCGGCGAAGAGCGGCAGCGTCAGCGACTGCGGCCCGTCGGACTTGGCCGTAGCCGGATTGGGATGAACCTCGACGATCAGCCCGTCGGCGCCGACGGCGACCGCGGCCAAACTCATCGGCGCGACCAGCGCCCGCACCCCGGTGCCGTGCGACGGATCCACGATCACCGGCAGGTGCGTCAGCGAACGCAACAGCGGCACCGCGGTGAGGTCGAGCAGATTGCGCGTCATCGGATCGTACGAGCGGATGCCGCGTTCGCAGAGCACGATGTCGTGGCTGCCCGCGACGTAGACGTATTCGGCGGCCATCAGCCACTCTTCGATCGTCGCGGCGATGCCGCGCTTGAGCAGCACGGGTTTGCGCGCCGCGCCGGCCTCGCGCAGTAAGCCGAAGTTCTGCATGTTGCGGGCGCCGATCTGCAAGATGTCGGCGTAGGCCGCGACGGTCTCGACGTCGCGCACGTCGAGCACCTCCGTGACCACCGCCAAGCCGTGGGCGTCGGCGGCGTCGCGCATGATCGTGAGACCCTCCAGACCCATGCCTTGGAAGGCGTAGGGCGAGGTGCGCGGCTTGAATGCGCCGCCGCGCAAGAGGTTGGCGCCCGAACGCGCGACCGAGGCGGCGGTCGCGAAGATCTGCTCGCGCGATTCCACGCTGCACGGGCCCGCGGCGATCGCCAACGTCTCGCCGCCGAAGGTGACGCCGTTGGGCAGTCGCACGATGGTCGGCTCGTCGCGGCCCTCACGGCTGACCAGCTTGTACGATTTCGAAATCGGGACGACCGACTCGACGCCGGACATCTCGGCGAACTGTCCGAGCAACGTCTCCTTATCGTGGCTGATGCCGATGACGCCGACGATCGTCCGCTCGCTGCCGCGGCTGACGTGCGAAGTCAAGCGAGAGGCCGCGATCAGCGCGGTAACCGCTTCGACCTCCGCTTCCGTCGCGGTGGATTGCATGACGATGATCACTGTGGCGTTGTACTCCGGGAGACGAGGTCGGGACGCAGGCTGACGGCCTTGCGCAGGTAGACGTGGATCATTTCGTGCTGGGCACGATCGGTGTTGACGTGAACCAAGACGCGGATGCAGCGTTCGAGTTTGCCCGGCACGCCGATCTCGGTGAAGTTCAGCAGGGGCACCATCGTCCAGCCCATCCGGCGCGCCGCCGCCGCGGGAAATTCGGCGTGCAAGTCCGGCGTGACCGTGAAGAGCGCCGAGGCCACGTCTTCGACGATGACCCCATTCTCCGCAACGATCTCGCGCACCAGTTCTTCGGTCGCCTCGAGAATCGCTTCCGGCGTATCGACTTCGACGGTGGTAGCGCCGCGGATGCCGCGCAGGATCATCCGGCCTCCTTCGCGTCGAGCTCCGCCCGGGCTTCGCGGCCGACGCGGCGCAGTGCGGAGATCTCGCGATCGGTCGCCTCGCGCCAATGCCCCACCGGCAATTCGCCGAGCGACAGCGGCCCGAAGCGCAGGCGTACGAGGGAGACGACGGGGTGGTCGGTCGCTTCGAACATCCGGCGGACCTGACGGTTTTTGCCTTCGTGGATCGTCACATCGATCTCGGAACTCGCGCCCGACGTCCGCACGACTCGGACCTTGGCGGGCTGCGAGCGCTCGCCCTCGAGTTTGATGCCTTCGAGCAGCGCGCGCACGTCCTCGGCCTGCAAGCGGCCGCGCACCACGGCGCGATAGGTTTTCTCGACGCCGAACTTGGGATGCGTGAGGATGTAGGCGAGGTCGCCGTCGTCGGTCATCAAGAGCACGCCGGAGGTGTCGTAATCGAGGCGGCCGACCGGAACCACCCGGCCGAATTCGCGCGGCACGAGCGAGGCCACCGTGCGCCTGCCGCCGGGGTCGCGCATGGTGGTCATCACCTTGGGCGGCTTGTTGAGCACGAGATAGCGCGGCGCGTCGGCCGCGGCGACCAGCCGGCCGTCGACCTCGACGCGGTCGGCCGGGCCGACGAGCGTACCGGGCTTGGTGACCGCCTTGCCGTTGACCCGGACCCGGCCGCGCGCGATGAACTCTTCGGCCGCCCGGCGCGAGGCGACGCCCGCGTGGGCGAGATACTTCTGCAGGCGCACGTTGCCGATACGTTCGACGAGCCGCGCCGGACGACCGCCCGGGCGCCGGCCCGGCCCGGAGCGCCTTACGTTCTGAGCTTCTTGGGTCCCGACACGAAGGCCGAACCGGCTTCGAAAAAGCGCAGCACCCGATGGGCCTCACGAGTGAGGCCGATCCGGACGCTTTCGCCCAGCACCGGGGGCGGCGGACCCGCGGCCAGCCACAGCGGCGAAGCGGGCGCGCAGAGGTCGAGACGGTCGTGGCTGCGGTCGAGCCCGAAGGCTTGAGCCAGGCGGCCCGGACCGCGCGCCAAATCGGCCTGCACGGTCGTCGCACGGCGACGCTGCATCACCTCGAGACCGAGCAACGGTTCGGCGGCGCGCACGAGCACCGCTGCGCCGGTCCCCGCGCGCTCGCTGCTCACGTTGAAACAGTGCGAGATGCCGTAGATCAAATAAACGTAGGCGTGGCCGCGTTCGAGAAACATCGCGCCGTTGCGCTGCGTCGCTCCGCGGAAAGCGTGCGACGCCGCGTCATCGGGAAGATAGGCTTCGGTTTCGACGATGCGCGCGGCGATGCGGCCATCGAGCGCGTCGTCGCGGACGAGTATCGAACCGATCAGGAAGCGCGCGAGCGCGACCGTATCGCCGGGCAGGTCCGCCCGGCGCAAGCGCTTTAGGCCGCGAGGTTGAGCCAAGCGTCGGCGCGTGCGCGAGCCGAGGCATCGCGCGCGATGTCGTCGTCGGCGGGTTCGACCACTGCTTCGTGAAAGCGATTCAACGCGCAACGCAGGCGCACGTACGGAACGATCAGCGCATTGGGCATTGCGCGGCGCTCGGCTATGTCTTGCGGCAGACGCTCGTCGTCGATGCGGAAGCGCACGTTGGAAACGCCGCGCCGGAGTAGTTCTTCCGCCACGGCTGCGAGGGCCGCGTACGCGACGTCGCGGCCGAGTAATGCGGGTAGCGGCCGGCACGCAAACCCGACCCTGACAGCGGGTCCGCGGCCGCCGCTCCCACCGACGGCGTAGGCGATCCCGCGACCGTCCCGTTCGGCGAATCCGACGGTGACGATTTTCGGCTGTTGCTCGCGTCGCTGGGTGCTCATGCTATACGCCTCTTTCCCAAGTCTACATCGAACGTACGTTCGATGTCAACCGGCGCGAGGCACCCGGGCGTCCTCGATCAACTCGCCGTAGAGCGCGACGATGCGGCGGGCCGTGGCGCGCTCCTCGAAACGCAGGAGCACGTGGGGCGGAACCGGCCGGCGCAGGGGCTCGGCGAGCGCGCCGGCGAGGGCGCCGGCGAGCAACGCCGGGTCCGCGCCGGTCACGATGCCCGCCCCGCCCAGCACGTCGCGGGTCTGCGGCGTGTCGACGGCCACGACGGGCAGCCCGGCCGCCAGCGCTTCGACGAGCACCAAGCCCTGCGTCTCGCTCGTGCTGGTCGAGACGAAGGCGTCGGCCGAGCGATACACCGCGGGGAGCGACGCGCGCGGAAACTCGCCGGCGAAGATCGTGCGGGCCGCGATGCCCAGCCGCTCGGCCCGCCGTTCGAGGGCCTCGCGATGCGTGCCGTCGCCGACGAGCACCAAGCGCGCGCGGGGGTCGCCGAGCCGCGCGAATGCATCGAGCGTCAACTCGACGTTTTTCTCGCGCCCCAATCTGCCCACCGAGAGCAGCATCGTTTGCTGCGCGCCCACGCCCAGCCGCGCGCGCAGCGCATCGTCGCGCCGGCCTTCGGAAAATTGCGCGACGTCGATGCCCGTGGGCACGACCTCGATGCGCGCCGTCACGCCCAGCGCGCGCAAGCGCGCTTCCATCGCCGCCGTGGGCACGACCACGGCGCCTGCAGCGTTGGCGTACGCGCGCGTCAGCCGCGCCGCCGCATTGCGCGTGGCGCGCTCGTCGAACGGAACGTAATGCGCGTATTCTTCTAATTGCGTGTGATAGGTGAAGACCAGCGGCACGCGCAGCCGGCGGGCCAAACGCAAACCCATCCAACCGGTGACGAAGACGGAGTGCGCATGCACGATCGAAAGCGCGTCGAGCGCGCGCCAGGTGCGTTCGCCCGAGACGAACGGAATCGTCAAACGATACGCGGTGCGCGTGGGCAGCGGCAACGACGGCACGCGCACGACGAACGCTTGCGCTTCGTGATAGTTGGGCATGCTCGGCGTCACGCAGGTCACCTCGTGACCGCCCGCGCGCAATTCGCGCGCGAGCGCGTCGACGCTGGCCACCACGCCGTTTTGAATCGGCCGGTAACATTCGGTGAACAGGCCTACGTGCATCGCCCTCACGCCGGGAACACTTCTTGCAAGTACCTCTCAATTGCCCTTTTCGACGCGCCAAAACACAATTCCGCACTTTTGTCAAGTTGACGCTGTCGAAAAGCCTGTGCTATCGTCTGGCAGTTCCGTCCTTGCCACGCTCGCAAGGGCTACGCGGTTTCATCTTCCTACGCTAAGAAGACTCAACCCGCTACTTCACTGAACGGCGCCTCCCTTGGTCGCGCGGCCCTTTTCCAGGGCCGCCGCAACCAGCGTGACGTGCCGCACGCTCAGAAAGGAGCAGTGTTGATCGAACGTGATCACACCGGTGCGACGTATGTCGCCTCGAGCGTCCTGGCCCTCGGCCTAATTTTCGCTTCCCCCGCTTATGGCGCAAGCGCCGCGGAAACGCCCGCCGTCCAAGCAGCGGCCACGCAAGCGCTCTCCGTCTCCCTGACGACCGGCTCATCCAATGTAGCCTTTTCGACCCACGCGCGCACCGTCTCCGCATTCCTGCAGGAGCGCGGCATCGCGGTCGCACCCGACGATTACGTCGTGCCCTCGCTCGATAGCGAATTAGAAGATGGGTCACAGATCGTGTTCCGCCCCGCGGTCGCGCTCGAGCTGCGCGCAGGCGGCGAGCGGATCGCGCTGCGTAGCGCCGCTCCGACGGTCGCAGCCTTGCTCGCCGAGCGCGGAATCGCGCTCTCCGTTTCCGACGAAATCAGCCCGGCGGTCGACGCGCCGCTGCGTGCGGGAAGCGTCGTTACGATCGTGCGCGTCTCGAGCGAAACCTCGACGACGCTGAGCGCAATCGCACCCGCGGTGCATCGCCGCTTCGATTCGAAACTCGCGCTGGGGAGTTCGCGCGTCGCAGTTGCGGGCGTTCCCGGATTGCGCGAAACGACCGTGCGCATCGAGCGTCGCGACGACGGCTCGCGTCCGCGTACGCTGACGTTTTCGCGCGTCGTGCGCGAGCCTCGCGCGAAAGTGCTCGAGGTCGGCATCGCGCCGCATTTGCCGGAATTCGCCGATGCGGCGCGCGCGGGCTTGGGCGCCGCGGTGCGCATCGCGAATAACGCGTTGCACGTGATGGCCACGGCCTACACCGCGGGCTGCTACGGCTGCAGCGGCATCACCGCGATGGGCATGCGTGCGGGCCACGGCATCGTCGCCGTCGATCCCAACGTCATTCCGCTCGGAACCAAACTCTACGTTCCCGGTTACGGCCGCGCGGTGGCGGGCGATACCGGCGGCGCGATCCACGGACGGCGCATCGACCTCGGCTTCAACAGCCTAGCCGAAGCGTTGCAGTTCGGGCGCCGCGAGATCACCGTCTACGTCTTGCACTGATACGCCGCGGCGTGCGCTGACATAGACGCTCGGCCGGCACACCCGCGAGCGCTGCTCGCGGCTCGCGGATTGCGACCGAAGAAGCGCTGGGGACAGCATTTCCTCATGGACGCGGGCGCGGCGGCGCGCATCGCGGCGGCCTGCGCTCCCGCGAGCTTTGCGGAAACGCTCGAAGTCGGCGCCGGCACGGGCGCGCTCACCCGCGCGCTGCTCGACGCCGGCGGCCACGTACGCGCCCTCGAAATCGATCCGGACCTCGTCGCAATTTTGCGCGACCGCGAGGACTTGCGCGCGGCCGACATCGTCGAGACCGACGCGCTGGCCTACGATTACGCGGCGGCGTACGGCGACGCGCCCTGGTGCGCCACGGGCAATCTGCCCTACAACGTGGCGACGCCGCTGATGCTGCAATGGATCGCGCTGCCCTCACCGCCGCAACGCATCGTGGTGATGGTCCAAAAAGACGTCGCCGACCGCCTGACGGCACGTCCGGGCACGCCGGCCTATGGAAGCCTGACGCTGGCGGTCGGTTTCGCGATGCGCGTTCGCCGGGCGTTCGTGCTCGGGCCCGACGTCTTCTACCCCCGGCCCAAAGTCGATAGCGCGGTGGTCGTCATGGAACGCCACGAGGAACCGCCGGTCGCGGTCCGCGACGTTGCGTTCATGCTGCAGGTCGTCCGCGCCGGGTTCGCGTACCGCCGAAAAACGTTGGCCAACAGCGTTGCGCTCGCGCTCGACATCGACCGGTCCCGCGTCCAGGCCGCCCTCGAGCGACTCGGTATCGATACGGAGATTCGTGGAGAACAACTCGACCTGGACGCCTTCGCAGCCCTCTCCGGCGAACTGGGCTCCTGACTCTTTCCGGGCCGGACCGGCGGCACTCTACGCGATCGGCGCGATCTTTCTCGCGATCGCTCCCGGCGTGGTCTACGTGCTGGTTTTGGCTGCGACCGGACGCATCGAGGTCTTCCCTGCGGCGAGCGGCAAAGCGCCGACGATCCCCGGCGTCGATCTGCTCTACGCGCAGTTGCTCACCTACGCGGTGCTGCTGCCGTATTTACTCTATTTCTTGCCGCGGGTGGCGCAGCGTTCGCTCGCCGAACTCGGCCTGCGTGCGCCCGGCCTGCGCGAGATCGGCATCGGCCTGGCCGGCGTCGTGGCGATGTTCGTCGCGGTCAACGGCGCGTCGGCGATCGTCGCCTCGCTGACCCACTTTCACGATACCGAAGCCGCGGTCGAACTGCTCGGGCAGATGAAGACGCCGGCCGAGAAGGTGTTGTTCGTCTTGGTCGCAGCGGTCTTGGCGCCGATCATCGAAGAACTCGCCTTCCGCGCATTTCTCTTCAACGCGTTTTCGCGCTACGCGTCGCTCGGCGTCGCGGCCGTGGTCAGCGGCGTGCTCTTCGGCTTGGTGCATGCCGCATCCGCACAGCAATTGCTCACGGTGGCCTTGCCGCTGGCCCTGGGCGGCGTCGTGCTCGCGGGCGTCTACAGCATCTCGCGCTGTTACTGGTCCAACGTCATCTCGCACGCGCTCTTCAACTCGATCAGCCTGGTCGCGGTGTTCGTCTTTCACGTAAAGCCCTGACGCGCGTAGCGGTAGGACGATGATGCGCCTCGGCGTCGACGCCTCCAACCTCGCGCGCGACCGGCGCGGCATGGGCCGCTTCGTGCGGTCGGTCTTGCGCGCGGCCGTGGCTGCCGAGGATATCGAACTGGAGTTGCTCTCGACGCGGGGCGGCGACGATGCGCCGATCGCCGCCGAGTTTCCAGGCGTGCCCGTGCGGCGCGCGGAGGCGGGTGCTCGCTACGACGTCGTTTGGTGTCCCTGGAACGGCGTGCGCTTTTCCACAAAGGCGCCGGCCCTCGTGACGATCTACGACGCCTTCGCCTTCGACGAGCCGGCCCGCGGCTGGGTCGCGCGACGCCGCGAGCAGGCACCGATCCGGCGCGCTGCGCGCGAAGCCGAACGCGTGGCGACGATCTCTGCTTGGAGCCGCGAACGCATCGTCGCGCAGCTCGGCATCGAACGCGAGCGCATCACGGTCGTTCCCTTGGCGCCCGACGATGCGTTCTTTCCCGGTCCATCCGAGGCGTTGCCCGAAGCTCTGCGCGCGCGGCGCTACGCGCTGCTCGTGGGAGCGCGCGAGCCGCGCAAGAACGCACGGCTCGCGCTCGAAGCCTGCGCGCGCGCGTTTGCACCGGGTGAGACGCTGGTCGTGGTCGGCGAATTGAACCCGGAAGACGCGCGTCTGGCTAAACGCTTGCGCCTCTCGATCGGCGCGATCGCAGCGAGCGACGAGACCCTGCGCTCGCTCTATCGCAGCGCGTCGGTCGTGCTCGTGCCCTCGATTGCCGAAGGCTTCGGCCTGGTAGCGGTCGAGGCGCTCGCCTGCGGCGCGCCGGTCCTGGCCGCAAATTCGGCGGCGCTGCCCGAAGCGGTCGAAGGTCTGGCGCCGTTGCTGGATCCTCACGATCCCGACGTCTGGGCCGAACAGATACGGCGCGTCTTCGACGAGCCGGCGTATGCGGGCGGATTGCGCGCGCGGGGCGTCGCGCGCTTCGCCTATGCCGATCGGAGCGGGCCCGCGCGAGCGACGCTCGCGCTGCTTTCCGATCTCGCGGGCGGGCGCTCGAAGGCGCCGAGCCCGTAACGTTCTACGACAGGTTGTTCGAGGCGTTGGTCAGCGAGTTGCTGGCCTTCTGACCGAGCGTCCGCAATGCCGCCAGACAGAGCAGCGCCGTGAAGGTGATGATGAGGGCGTATTCGACCAAGCCTTGGCCGCTTTGATCGTTCCAGAGTTTGCGCAAACCGTCGATCACGGTCTCCTGCGTGATGCTTGCGTGTGTCATCCGTGTCCTCATGGTCGTACCGCGCGGCTCAATTGAGATTCGACGCGGCATTGAGTAGTGTGTTGTTGGCTTTGTGCCCGAAGAGGTTGAGCGCGGCGATTGCGACCAGCGAGACGGTCGCGAGGATGAGCGCGTACTCCACGAGTCCCTGGCCACCGTCGTCGAGTAGGAGCCTGACAACTCGAGCGACGACGCCCTTTGCGGAAACCATGCTCAGAGCATAGCCGCGACGCGACCCCGCGTGCATCGGCCGTCCGGCGGTCAGCCGAACGGCTCAGCGCCCGGCGCGGGAAGGCCGATACCCGAAGGGTGACTACGGCACAGGAACGATGGCCGTTGGGCTTACGCGACGCCGCGCTGTCGCCGCGACAGTTGGCGCTGGTGGCCTATGCCCTGATCGCCACCGCGTTTCTGGTGGACATGCTGACGCCGCAGACGCTCGACGCCGAGGTGCTGTACACGATTCCGGTCGTGCTCGCGGCCTTCAGTCCCAACCGCAAACTCACGTACCGCCTGGTTTTGCTGGCCATCCTCGCCGACGAGTTGGGCGCCATCTTCGACGCTGCGATCGACGGGTTTCATTGGGAAATCATCGGGATCGAGAATCGCTTTCTCTCGCTGATTTCGCTTACGACTGTGGCCGCGCTCACACTTTCCGTGCAGGGTTTTGCGGCGCGCGTGGGGAGCATTTCGGCACTCGAGGTGCAGCGCCGCCGGCACGAAGCGCTCTCCGCCGCCGCGGATCGCTTTTTGAGCGACATGGGCAGCGGACAACTCGACGCGGCGATCGCCGCCGAGGCAGCGCGCGTCCTCGAACAATCCACCATGTACTGGTGCCCCGCGGGAAGCGAAGAGTGTTGGGTGGTGCAGGGCGGACTGCCGCGCAAAGCGAGCCGCGCGGTCGTTCCGCCCGACCTGGCCGACTTCGTCGACGGGTCGCGCGAGACGCGTCACCCCGAACTCTTTTTCGCGCGCGGGGTCAAGCCCGAGCGCAGCGCAGGCAAAACGCAACCGACCGTGCTCGCCGTACCCATTGCCGACAAGACCCGCTTCATGGGCATCCTCCTCTCGCCCGTGCAACCTTCGAGCGAGACCGGTCTGCTCGTCATTGCCGCCAGCTTCGCGAGCCTGGTCGTGGGCGCGCTGCAACAGTCGCACCTCGTTGCGGATCTCGCCGCGCACAACCGCAAGCTCGACGAGAAGCAGGGCGTGATCCAAGGCTTGATCGACGCGATCGCCCACGATCTGCGCACGCCGCTGGCCGCGCTGTCGGTCACGCTCGAGCAGGCCGGCGAGGGCGCGTACGGCGCGCTGCCCGCGGAGTATGCCGGCGTACTCGCCGAAAGCCGAACCTCCATCCACGAGATCTCCCGGCTGGCCGAGACGCTGTTGCTCGTGGCCCGCTTGGAAAGCGGCGCGCGGCGCAACGTCCGCTCGCGCGTACCCTTGGGAACGATGGTCAAGGAACTCGCTGCGGAATTCGGCGCGATGGCCGGCGCGCGCGGCGTCTCGATCGTGACCCGCTCCGCCGACGACGTGGTAGCCCAGGGCGCGCGCGGCGATCTCCGGCGCGCGCTCGCGAACCTCGTGGCCAACGCGATCGCCCACACGCCGCGCGGCGGCACGATCGAGCTGAGCGCGCTCAAAGACGCGCACTCCGTTGAAGTCAGCGTCTCCGACGACGGCTACGGCATCGACGAGCAGCAACGCGGGAGCCTCTTCGAGCGCTTTTCGGGAACGGCGCAAAGCGGCACCGGCACGGGCCTGGGCCTCTACATCGTGCGTCGCGTCGCCGAAGAAGCCGGTGGCTCCGTCCGCTACGAGCCGCGCGAACCGCGCGGGTCCACGTTCACGTTGTCGCTCCCGGCGGCCGCATGACGCGCATCGTCATCGTCGAAGACCACGCCTTGATTCGCACGGGCCTGCGCACCTCGCTGCGCAACAGCGGCTTCGATGTGGTCGGCGAGGCCGCCGACGGCATCGAGGGACTCGCCGCCATCATCGAACTCAAGCCCGACATCGCGGTCATCGACCTGGGCATCCCGGGCAAAGACGGCGTGACGCTCACCCGCGAGGTCAAGGCACTCGACGATCCACCGCGCGTGGTCGTCTTGACCATGCGCGAAGAAGAGGCCGTCGTCCAGGCGGCGCTACGCGTCGGACCCGACGCATATTGCGTGAAATCGTCGCCGCCCGGAACGATCGTCGACGCGATTCGTACGGTCGCGGCGGGCGGCGCGTACTTCGACCCGCGCGTGGCCGGCGTGGTGCTCTCGCAATTGAGCGGCGTCACCGGCGACCGCCTCGAGGATTCGCCGCTCACGCCCCGCGAGACGGAGATCCTCAGCCTGATCGCCGAAGGTGCGGCCAACGGCGAGATCGCCGAGCGGCTCTACGTCAGTCTGGGCACCGTCAAGACGCACATCGCCGAAATCATGCACAAGCTGGCGGCGTCGGACCGCGCGAACGCGACCGCAATCGCGCTGCGCAGCGGCTACATCTGCTGATCGGCCGCTTCGGCGACGATGGCGCGCAGACGTTCCACGAAACGCGCCGGGGAAAAGGTCTCCGCGTGCGCACGCAGCGTCGCCGGATCGAAGCGCCGGTCGTCGAACGCCGCGAGCACTTCGGCAAGCGATTGGGCCGTCTGCGCGGAAAAGTGCTCGCCCGTGATGCCCGGCCGGATCGTCTCGAGCGCGCCACCCGCGCCGTAGGCGATGGCCGGACGACCCGACGCGTTCGCCTCGAGCGGCACGAGGCCGTAATCTTCTTCCCCGGGTAAGATCGCGGCGCGGGCGCGACCGAGCACCTCGCGCAGTTGCGGATCGTCGAGCTGGCCCAGAAACTCCGTCTGCGTGCCGCGCGCGGCGAGGCGCAGCGCCGCTTCGGCCGGTCCCGAGCCCACGATCTTCAGCGGCACGCCCGCCAGCGCGCAGCCGGCGACGGCCAGTTCGATGCGCTTGTAGGGCAACAGTCGCGAAACCACCACGAAGTAGCCGCCGCCGCCTTCACCCACCGCGAAACGGTCCAGATCGACCGGACAATGCAACACGCGCGCATCGCGCTTGTAGTACGCGCGCACGCGCTCGGCGACGTTGCGCGAATTCGCCACGAAGAGCGTGGGACGTTCGGCCGCGCGCAGATCCCAGGCGATCAGCCGGCGGATCAACGGACGTGCGAGCGTGGCGGGGCCGAAGCCGCCGACGTAGCGCTCGTAATCGAAAGCGAACCGGCTGACCGTATTGATGTAGCACACGTGCGTCGCGCCCGGGCGCGCCAGCACGCCTTTGGCCCACGACGTGGTCGAACTGATCACGACATCGAATTCCGAGAGATCGAAGCCTTCGAAGGCGCGCGGATAGAGCGGGGCCAGATACCGGAAAGTCTTACCTGCAAAGGGAATGCGCTGCAGGCCCGAAACGCGCACGCGCGACTCGTCGATCAGATCGCCGGTGGCTTCCCGGTCGAAAAGCGCCGTGTAGACGGGTGCGCCCGGATAGGCTCGCGCGATGTGCGCGAAGACGCGTTCGGCGCCGCCGCGTTGGTTGAGGTAATCGTGGACGAGCGCGACCCGCGCGCCGCCGGTCAACTCCCCGGCGACGCCTGGCGGGGCAGAACCAGCGCCACGATGTACCGCTGCAGATAGCGCTTCGCGGCGCGCTGCACGTCGGCGGCGGTCGCGCGGTCGAGCGCCCCGAGCGCGGCGTTGACCGGATCGTCGGCGTAGCCGAACGTCCCGAAGGTGCCGAGCATATACGAGCGGTCGGCCAGCGACACGGTCTCGCTCAGAAACGTGCCTTCGGCCTGAGCCTTGTAGCGACGCAACACGTCGGGCGCGAGCGGCCGTTTGGCCAGCGACTGCGCCACGACGACGAGCCCGCGAATCGCGAGCGACGGGTCGACGCGATTGCCGTTCACGTAGAAGATCAGGCTGGCCGGCGTGGCGTCGTAGGCGTAGAATGCGCCCACCGACCGCTCGCGCAAGCCCAGCGACGTCGTGCTGTTACGTTCGAAGGCGTTGGAGAGTAGCGACTGCAGCACGAGCATCGCGCCGAAGTCGTTGCTGCCGGGATCGGCCGCCGCGAAACCGATCACCACGATCGGGGCGCCGACGTCGCGCCGGGCGACGATGCGCGGCGGCTCCGCGGGAATCGTCGCGACCTTCGCGGCGAGCGGCGGCAGCGAACCGTCGGGCAGAGCGGCGAGCAGCGCGCGCTCGGCGGGCGCGAGTTCGGGAACGATGCGGCCGACCGCACTCAGCGACGCCGAGCCGCGCACGTAATTTGCTTTGAAGAAAGCCGCGACGTCGGACGCACCGAGATTGCCGAGCGAACCGCGCGTGCCCAGCGCCGGCAAGCCGGCCGCGCCGGCATAATACGAGCGCCGGAACATCGCGACGCCGGTCGCGATCGCGTTGCCCTCGCTATCGTCGGCACGCGCGCTCAGTTGCGTGCGCGCCGCGGCCACGGTGGCGGGCGAGAAGTCGGGCGAGGCCAGCGCGCGCGTCACGAGCGCCGTCAACTGCGGCATCCGGTCGGCCAAGCCTTCCAGGTAAAACCGTGTCGAGCGCGCATCGACCGTGTACTGCAGCGTGCCGCCGCCGGCCGCGACGGCGTCGCGCAAGGGCAGACCGTCGACGGGCGTGCGCAGCACGCATTCCGCAGCGAGGGCCGCCACGCCGCTCATGCTCGGCGTTTGGCGCCCGAGCCCGGCGCTCACGAAGATCTGCAGGCCGGTGAGGCTCGCCCCGGCATCGCTCTCGGTAAAGAGCCGAGCGGCGCCGACGGTCGCGGAAGTCGCAGCGGGAAAGCGTGCGGGCGCGGGGGCGGCAACGGGCGCGGCGCCGAGGAGAGCGACGGCAGCGAGCGCGCAGAGGGCGACGGAGCGCCTCACTTCGCGGGCTCCGGCGCGGTCTGCGGCCGCAACGTCGCGACCACCGGCGGAACGCTCAAGTACTTGTCGGCCACCGCGGCGACGAACTCGGGCGTCAACGAATCGGCGGCCTTGAAATAGGCGCCGCTGCGCCCTCCCGCGCCGGGTGCATATCCCGGATTGCCCTGAATCGTGTACCAGCCGAAGTTGTCCGCAATCTCGGTCGGCGTCTGGAGTTCGTGCAACAGGTTGTACTCGAAAGCGAGCCGCGCGGCCGCGAAGGCTTGCGGCGAAAGAGGCGTGTGCGCGCGCGCCAAGCCGCGATCCACGGCCGCACGCACGGCATCGATCTTCTTCCCCGCGTAGCCGACGAACAACACGCCGGGGTCGTAGAGCGTGATGAATTGACCCACGACGAACGAGTTGGGATCGCTCTCGGCCAATTCGCGGCTCACCAGGCCGCCGTCGGGCCGAAAGAGATAGTCGGCGATGAAGTCGAGCGCGGTCGCTTCGCGTTCGTCGGAGATGCGCGGTCCGGCCCAGCCGTAGCCGCCCGCCGGCAATTCGAAGGCCTTTTGGAATGGCTCCGGACGCGTCTGCGCGACTTGACCGGGCACGCGGGCCTCCCCGGCCGCATCGGCGTCGGGGCGACCCGCGACCGCTGACGCCGCAACGCCGGCATCGACGGTGCCGCTGACCACGAGCACCGCGTTCTGCGAACGGAAGGCGCGGGTCGCGAACGCACGCGCGTCGTTTTCGCCGACCTGCGCGACTTGTTTGGGATCGCCGAGCGGCGCGTAATGCTGGGCTCCGGCGCTGAAGAGTTGGCCGAACACCGCGTCGCGCAGCAACGTCTCGGGATTGAAGCTCTCGAGCACCGCTTCACCGATCACGTCGCGCTGCGCGAGCTTGAAGCCGTCGTCGGTCAACACCGGCGCGAAGTACACGGTGGTCATCGTGTGCACGACGCGCTGCGCGGAGGACGACGGCACCAGCGCCGAGATTTCGACGGAGTCGGGAAACACCGAGATCGACAGCCGGCCGCCGACGTCGTTGATGAGCGTGCCCAAGGCCGAGCCGACCAGGGGTTTGGATGCGGCGACCGCCTGCGCCGCGACGCGCGCGAGCGAGGGCACGGGCTTCGTGCCGAAACCCGTGGAGGGCGCGCGATACCACAGTTCGATCGCGGCAACGGGCGCGCCGCCGAGCGGCCTCACGATCGACATTCCGCCCGATTCGAGCCGGCCGACGCTCACCGACGGACCGAGGTCCGGCAGATCGCCGGCGGCGACGGCGGAGATGGGCGCCGCGGCGAGCAGCGCGGCGAGTACGGCAGCGCCTGCTCGAGACACCAGTGGAAACTCCTTAGGCCGGTTCGGGTGAGATATTCGGCATGCGCTTCGGCTTGGGTTCGGGTTCGAAGGCCGCGACCGCGGGCCGGGGCGGCGTGGCCGCCGGCGGCTCGTCCTTGCTCTCACGACGGTAGGGCATGTTGTTGACGATGGCCAGCACTTCTTCGGCTTCGACCGTCTCGTTTTCGAGCAGCGAGGCCACCATGCGCTCGACCATCTTCCAGTTGTCGGTCAAGAGCTGTTTGGCGCGGGCATAGCTGTCGTCGATGATGCGCCGCACTTCGGTGTCGATCTTCGAGGCGATCTCTTCGGAGTAGTTGCGGTCTTCGCCGATGTCGCGTCCGAGGAACACCTGATGGCTTCCGCGGCCGTATTGGATCGGGCCGAGCGTATCCGACATACCGTACTGCGTCACCATGCGGCGCGCGAGTTCCGTCGCTTTTTCGAAGTCGTTGGACGCGCCGGTGGTCACGTCGCCGAACTTGATTTCCTCGGCGATGCGGCCTGCGAGCGCGCGGGTGATGTCGGCCAGCAACTCGTTCTTGGTGCGCGAGTGGCGATCTTCATCCGGCAACGACCAGGTGATGCCCAGGGCCATGCCGCGCGGGATGATCGTGACTTTGTGCACCGGGTCGCCGTGCGGCAGCAAGCCGCCGACGATCGCGTGTCCCGACTCGTGGTACGCGGTGTTTTCTTTTTCCTTTTGGGACATGACCAGCGACTTGCGCTCGGGGCCCGCAACGACGCGGTCGATCGCTTCCTCGCAGTCGTCCATCTCGATGATCGACTTGTTCTGTCGCGCCGCGAGCAGCGCGGCTTCGTTCAAGAGATTCTCCAAGTCGGCGCCGGAGAATCCGGGCGTGCGCTTGGCCAGCGTCTCGAGCGAGATCTCTTTGGAGAGCGGCTTGTTTTTGGCGTGCACGGCCAGGATCGCTTGACGGCCGCGCACGTCGGCGCGGTCGACGATGATCTGCCGGTCGAAACGGCCCGGGCGCAGCAACGCCGGGTCGAGCACGTCGGGCCGGTTGGTCGCGGCGATCAAGATGACGCCGGTGTTCTGATCGAAGCCGTCCAT
>PLFC01000102.1:82337-100082 GCA_003136655.1 Vulcanimicrobiota bacterium | reverse complement strand
TCAACAACGCCGGCATCTTGCGCGACCGCACCTTCCGGAAGATGTCGATCGACGATTGGCACGCGGTGATCGACACGAACCTGACCTCGGTGATGAACACGTGCCACGTGGCCGTGCCGATGCTGCTCGAAAACGGCTGGGGCAGGATCATCAACATTTCGTCGTTCGTCGGGCAGATGGGCAACTTCGGCCAGGCCAATTACTCTGCGGCCAAGGCCGGCCTGCTCGGCTTCACCAAGACGCTGGCCATCGAGTTGGCACGCTACAACATCACGGTCAACGCCGTCTGTCCCGGTTTCGTCGAGACGGAGATGTGGAGTTCGGTTCCGCCCAACATCCAGGAGAAGATCCTGGACCGCATCCCCATGCATCGGGTCGCCAAGGCCGATGAGATCGCGCGCGGCGTCCGGTTCTTGGCCGTCGAGGGCGACTACATGACCGGACAGTCGCTCAACATCAACGGCGGCGTCTACATGGGTTGGTAGCTGCGGTTTGAGGCCCGGCGGCAGCCCCTCCCTCCCTGAAGGGGCCGCCGCAATGCGCCCGACGTGGCGCCTCCATGCGCATCGGGACCGGCGGCGAAGCTACCGGTGCAGGACGGCACCACGGTGGGGTGATGTCCTCGACGCACGGCCTAGTCTTCACATCGGCGCGGCCGCCGCCGCGGCTGGAGCGGCAGCGATTATATGTGTGCTCGCTCACGTGGAAGGTGAATGAGATGATTTCGGTTCGGTTTCTCGGTACGGGCGGCGCGCGGTTCGTCGTCGCGCGGCAGATCCGCGCGTCGGGCGGCATGTGGTTCCGCTTCGGCGCGGAGCCGGGCCCGGTGACCCAAATTCACGTCGACCCCGGCCCGGGCGCGCTCGTGCGTGCGACCTCGGCCCTGCCGCCGTGCGAACCGCAAGCGCTCGATGCGATCGCGCTCTCGCATAAGCATCTCGACCACGCGGGCGACGTCAACGTGATGATCGAGGCGATGACCCAGGGCGGCTGGAAGCATCGCGGCGCGTTGCTCGCGCCGCGCGACGCATTCGAGGGCGAGCCGGTCATCTTTCCCTACGCCGCGCGCTTCGTGCCGGTGCATCACGTGCTCGAGGAGCGCTCGGGGCCATACGCGGTCAACGACGTTTCGATTCGCACGTCGATTCGGCACCGCCACGGTGTGGAAACGTACGGCATGCACTTCGAACACGGCGGGACGACGGTCTCCTACATGCCCTGCGGACGTTTCTTCGACGGCTTGATCGAGGACTACGCGGCGCATCGCCCCGACGTCCTGATCGTCAACGTGCTACGTTATCGCGACTCGCTCGACGTCGATCACCTGACCTTCGATCAAGCGCGCGAAGTGATCGCCGGCGTTGCGCCTAAAGTCGCAGTGATGACCCACTTCGGCACGAAGATGCTCGAACGCAAACCCGACACGCTCGCCCGCCAATTGGAGGACGAGTTGGGCCTGCGCGTCTTCGCCGCCGACGACGGCTGGACGCTCGACGTCACGACGGAAGTTGCCGCCGTCGCCGGGAATGCCGCGGTATGAAGAACGTCGAGGAATTGCTCCGCTTGCCTTCGCCCGCCCCGCGTCCTCAGGCGCTGGCGTTCGACGGCGAGCATCTCTGGATGGGCTCGCTCGAAACGGAGCGGCTGTATTCCATCGAACCCAAAGCGTGGACGGTGCGTGAAGAGGCACCGGCTCCCGGAAAGCCCTACGGCGCGACGATCGTCGGCGACGAACTGCGCGTGTTGCTCGGCGAGACCGACGAAGATCACCGCGTGATCCGGCGCTTCATCCCCGGCCACGGTTTCCGCAACGCGGACTCCATCGAATGTCCCGACGATACCGGCTCGCAGTTGGGTTTTGACGGCGACCGGCTCTACGTCAGCCAATGGTACAAACAGAGGATACTCTCGCTCGACGAGAAGGGCGCGGTCGGCACGGTCATCGAGGTGCCGCACGGCATCTGCGGCTTGGTCGTCGTCGAAGGTTGCTTCTATTTGGTCACGACCGACGACGAATCGAGCGACGAGTATTGGCTGACGCACGTCGACGCGCGCGAGGGCGCGCCCAAGATCGCCGACGTCGCGCGCATCGGCTTCAAAGCCCGGGCGCTGGCCTTCGACGGCGAGCGCTTTTGGACCAATCACCGCGAGAAGCACGAGATCGTCGCCTTCGCGCGTGTCTGAGATCGAGATCGCGAGCGTGCGACCGGAACGCACGGAAGCGTTCCGGCGCGCTCACGAACGCGACGCGCTCTCGGAGCACTGGGCATTCCGCGTCGTTTGGCACGAGCAGCGCCACGAGCTGGCGGCGCTCGACGGCGACGCCGTCGTCGCCGTGCTGACGCTGCGCATCGCGGCCTCGCTCGCGCACCTCGAATCGCTGATCGTCGACCCCGCGCGACGGCGACGCGGCGTGGGGCGCGCGCTGCTGGCGCGCGCCGAGGAACTGGCCAACTACTACAACTGCCACAAGATCGTGGTCGAAGTGCTCGCCGGCGGAGGCGCGCAGCGCTTCTTCGAAGCCTGCGGTTATCGCGTGGAGGCCGTGCTGGCCCAGCACACCTGGAAGCTCGACGTCGCGCTGATGCGCAAGTTCGTGCAGTGACCTTCGCGCGTTAGGTGCCCGCGAGGCGTTCGATCTCGGCGACGATCTCGTGACGCGAATAGCCCCGGCCCACGAGCGACGCGACGAATTGCTCGATCGAGCCGCGTAAGGTATTCGCGCGGACGCGCTTGTCGCGATCCGGCGAGCGTTCGGCGATGCGCGTGCCGCGCCGGCCGTCGCCCACGAGCCAGCCCTCTGCCTGCAAGTCGGCGTAGGCGCGCGCGACCGTGTTGGGTGCGACGCCGAGGTCGCCCGCAAGTTGGCGCACGGTGGGCAAGAGCGCGCCCGCCGTGAGTTCGCCGCGTTGCACGAGCGAGCGGATCTGTTCGGCGATCTGCCGGTTGGGCGGCACGGCGAGTTCCACATCGACGCCGATGAGTAGATCGGTTTTCATAGCACCGCGTGCTGCGGACGCAACTTGTTGGCGATCGTCCACGCCGAATAAGCGATCCACGCGAACGCGACCAGCGCGGCGATCGGCTGTTCGGGATTCTCGCGGGCCAAGCCGATGTCGAACATCACGAAAACGAAGATTTCGACGAACGCGAAGAGCAGGATCGAGGTCGCGCGGCCGAAGCGCAGGTGCTCGTCGACGAAGCGTTCCGCCGCCACGTCGTCGCCGCCGAGCAGCGCGGGCATCTCGGCCACGCGCCAGGCCAGAAACGTCGAGGCCAGCGCGGCGAGACAGATCAGCGCCGCGGCCCAACCCGGCGCGCGCAACTCGCTCCAGGCGAGCGCGGCAAGCGCGACGCCGACGGCCGCCGCGAACCAATACCAGGGTACGACGCCGCTCGCGCTGCGCACGTCGAGCACGGCCACGCGCCGGCCCGCGATGGCGCGCAAGTGCAAGTAGGCCGCGGCCATGCCTGCCGCAAGCGAGAGAAAGGCCGCCGCATACCACATAGCGGGCGTCGCCCAACCCGCCGCGCAGCAGCCGGCAAAAATGAGCCAAGCCGCGCCGACGGCGATGCCGTACGCCGGCGAGATGTTTTCGAGCCTCTTGCGCCGGTAGGCGGCGTCCTCGATCCGTCCGGCCGTCGCGGCGTCGAGGCCGCGCGTCGGCACGTGCGGACAGACCGCGGCGAGTTGCCGCGGGGCGAGCAGCGTCACGCTGCCCACGATCGCCAGCAACCCGGTCATGAACCAGCGCAGGAAGTCTTGTATCGCGAACTCACTCATGAAAATGCTCTCTCTCGATCCGGTTGGAAAACGGGTCTGCGCGGCGCGGCGCAGTTCGTATCAAGAGCTTAATACAAAATGACAGATTGTGTCAAGCATCTAATACAAAATCGGGAGCATGCGCTCGCCCGATACGATCCATACAGTTAGCGACTGTATCGGGGAAGCGTACGACGCGTCCGTGTTTGCGGGCCGGCCGCGGCGCGAGGATGGGGCCACGACACCAGCCCACTCGCTAGGAGGCACCACCACGTGAACACCGCACGCAACGCCACCCTCGGACTCGCCATCAGCGCGTCGCTGAGCGCCGGCCTCGCCGCGCCCGCGGCCGCGGCACTGCCGGGCCAGAGCGGCAGCTTCTCGATCTCCACCCAGGTGCCGCGCGCCGGCGGCCCCCTTCCGCTCTATCGTCTCTCGCGTACCGCGGCGCCGTCGCAATTCGTCGCCGGCATCGTGCGCGGCGCCGGCCTCTCACTGCGCGCCGAGGGCTCGCGCCTCGCAGCGCGCGACGCCCACGGCGTGCTGCGCGCCTACAGCGACCCGGCGCGCGGCGAAGCGCAGATCTTTCCCGACCTGACGCTGCGCGGCGGCAACCCCGACGCGGCAGCCATGAACCGCACGAAAGCAGCCGTTTTCTCGCGCGGCGATATCGTGCCGCACGATGCGACCACGATCGGCATCGGCGCGGAAACCGTCGTCGCGTCGGCCGATGCGACCGCGCCGGCTTCCGGCGGACAGAGCGCGACGCAGCCGCAGCAACTCTTCACCTACGTCTCCGCGCTGCGCCGAGCCGACGGCTTGCCCGTTTACGGCATCGGCTCGAAGGCGACGGTCGGCATCGGTCCGGACGGGTCGGTCCGCGCGCTCGTCCGTCGCTGGCAGGCGGCGCAGCGGGCCGGCAGCGTCGCTCCGGCGCTCGGCCCCGCGCAAGTCGTCGCCGCAATTCGCGGCCAGCTGGCGGGTTATCTCGCCGCCGGCGATACGGTCGACGTGAAGCGCGTGGCGCTCGCGTACTACGACGGCGACGCGGCCTATTTGCAACCGATCTACTACTTCGAAGCGGGCATTCGCACGCCGGGCGGCGATCGAGATGCCGCGGTCGGTTACGTGCCGTTCGGCAAGAGCGTCGAGCCCATCGTTTCGCTTGCCGCTCCCTCGACCGCGCAAGCCCAGCCCACGGGCGTCGCCGGCGGCGCGGGTCGCAGCGGCGTCGTCTCCGACGGCGGATCCAGCGAGATCGCGCTCGGTGAGTACGCCAACGACGACGGCCAGACGGTCTCGCAGGGCAACTATCTGCTCGCGGGTTTGCAGACGTACGGCGGCGGCATCTTCGGGCCGCCGATCGAGCGGACCCAGTATTATTGGGCGACGCCCGCCGCGTACATCGGCTCGAGCGCGCAATCGTACATCAACGCGGTGCACGTCGCACACACGCCGCCGCACGGTAACTGGTGGCTGAACACGACCAACGGCCGCGGCGAAGGCTACTTCTACATCCAAAACATCGGCACGGGCGGCAACCCCGGTTACGGCGCCGCTTCCGGCGGCAAACTCGCGACGTGGATCATGGATTCGTGCGAAAACGCGCCTTCGTACTACGACCTGCAGTACACCACCGGCAACGGCAACGCGGCCTTCACGTACTGGTGGCCGGTGTTCCAGGGACTGCATCACCTGTTGGCCTACCGCAGCATGATGTACATCAACCAGACGCCGCTCGATCAGCAGTTCGGCGAGGATGCCGAAACGGGCAGCAACGTCGCGAGCGCATGGTACAACGACAATGCGTCCTGGTATGCGCAGTACAGCGGCACGACCTATCTCGACACCAACATCAACGCCTACGTCCACTACGGCCGCGTGTCGATCTTCCAAGACACGCGCAACGAGAACGAGACGATCTACGACGTCCAGGGTCAGAGCGCGGCGTCGAACCTCAACAACTCTTGGATGAACAACTAAGCGTCGAGCCGCTCGCAACGCACGGTGGGGAGGGAGCTCGGCGGCTCCCTCCCTTTTCGCGCGGCATGGCGAAGGGCCGCGCACATGAGGCTTGAAGGTCAACCGGAAGAGCCGCGGTATGTCCGCGGTCGAGAGTCGCGGTGCGGCCGCGGCCGGGAGCGATTGCGTGATCGTCAACGATATCGAGATCATGTTCGGCGGACAGGCCGGTGACGGCAGCCTCACCACGGGAGACCTCATCGCCGGCGTCTTCAAGCGAATGGGTCTTGAGGTTTACACCTATAAGGATTTTCCATCTAGAATTCGCGGCGGCCACACGAATTACGTGATTCGCGCGGGCGAGCATGCAAACTACGGAACGGCCGACTTCGTCGACGGGCTGATCGCCTTCGACGTCGAGGCCGTCGAGACGCACGTGCACGAGCTTCGCCCCGGCGGCTTCGTCGTCTTCGATTCGTCGAGCGAAACGTTGCCCGACGGCGTGAAACGCGACGACATCACCTGGTATCTCGTGCCCATCGGCAAGATCGCCAAGGAAGAAATCGGCCTCGAACTCGTGCGCAACACCGTGTCGCTCGGCGTGCTCGCGCGCCTCATCGGCATGGATCCGGCCATCGTGCGCGCCGACGTCGCCAAAGTCTATGGGCGCAAGGGCGAACGGGTCGTCGACCTCAACCTGCGCGCGATCGAAGCCGGCGAAACGTATGTCGACCAGCATTTCGCCGAGTGGCCGAGCGGCTACGGCTTGCAGGGCCGGCCCGACGTCGACCGGCTGATCATGATGGGCAACGATGCGATCGGTTACGGCGCGCTGGCGGCGGGTTGCCGCTTCATGGCCGGCTATCCGATCACGCCGGCGACCGACGTGCTGGAGTTCATGGCCAAATTCTTGCCGCGCTACGGCGGCGTTGCGATTCAGGCCGAGGACGAACTCGCCGCCATCAACATGGTCATCGGCGCGGCGTTCACCGGCGTTCGCTCGATGACGGCCACCTCCGGGCCCGGACAGGCGTTGATGACCGAGGCGATCGGCCTGGCCGGCGTGCTCGAGATTCCGATCGTGGTGGTCGAGTGCGCGCGCACCGGCCCCTCCACCGGGATGCCTACGAAGACGGAGCAGTCGAACCTCAACCATCTGATCTTCGGCGGTCACGGCGAGATTCCGAAGATCGTGCTCGCGCCCGGCACGGTCGAAGATTCGTTCTACTTGAGCGCGGCGGCGTTCGATCTCGCCGAGCGCTATCAGTGTCCGGTCTTCGTGCTCACCGAACAAGCGCTCTGCCAGAGCAAGGCCACCTTACCGCGGCTCGATCTCGGCCGCGTTTCGGTCGATCGCGGCAAACTCGTCACCGAGCCCGTCGTCTTCGGCGAATACAAGCGCTTCGCGTTTACCGACGACGGCGTTTCGCCGCGCGTCACGCCCGGCCTCGAGGGCGGCATGCATCTCGCCGCGGGTTCGGAACACGGCGAGGCCGGCGTGATCACCGAGAATCCAAAAAACCGCGCGCGCATGATGGAGAAGCGCATGCGCAAGTTGGAGTCGGCCTTAGCCCACGTGCCCCCGCCGCTGGTGCATGGCGACGCGAAAGCCGACGTAGCGATTTTCGGTTACGGCGCCAACCGCGGTCCGATCGTCGAAGCGCAACGTCGTTTGGCCGCGGAGGGCGTGCCGACGCGTTTCCTGGAGTTGCGCACGCTCTGGCCGTTTCCCGAAGAAGAAGTTCGCGCGTTCGTCGCGGGAACGCGCGCAGTTTTCGTCGTGGAGAACAACTACACGGGTCAACTCGACCGGCTCGTCCGTTATGTGGTCGGCCCGCTCGAGCGCATGCATCGCGTGTTGAAATACGACGGCCGGCCGTTCCGTCCGATCGAGATCGTCGAACCCATCCGTCGCGCCGCCCCGGCGCGCGGGCTCGCGGAGGTTTAGGCTCGTGACGACGACGATGACGCCGAAAGATTTCGCGACCGCCACGCCCTCCTGGTGGTGTCCCGGCTGCGGCGATTACGGCGTGCTCTCCGCGCTCAAGGCAGCCTTGGCCGAACTCGGCAAACAACCCAAGGACGTGGCCTTCGTCTCGGGCATCGGTTGCAGCGGAAAGATCTCCGGCTATCTGCATTCCTACGCGTTCCACGGCGTGCACGGACGCGCGCTGCCCGTCGCGACGGCCGTGAAGCTGGCCAATCGCGACCTGACCGTGATCGCGGCGGGCGGGGACGGCGATGGTTACGCGATCGGCGCGGGCCACTTCTTGCACGCGGTGCGCCGCAATCCGAAGATGGCCTACGTCGTGATGGACAACCAAACGTACGGCTTGACCAAGGGTCAGTCGTCGCCGACGAGCCAAACCGGCTACATCACCGGCACGAGCCCGCAAGGCAATCCCGACGCGCCGATCAACGGGCTCGCCGTCGCGCTGGCCGCCGGCGGCACGTTTCTGGCGCGCGGCTTCTCGGCGAACCCCAAGCACCTCGTCGGGCTGATGAAAGAGGCCGTCGAACACGACGGCTTTGCGATCGTCGAGGTGATGTCGCCGTGCGTCACCTACAACAAGATCAACACCTACGCGTGGTTCAAACAGAACGTCTACTACCTCGACGACGGCTACGACGCAACCGATCGCGTGCGCGCGTTCGAGGCGCTCACCGCCGAAGGAAAGATTCCGCTCGGCGTTATCTACCGCGAGCAACGGCCGACGCTCGAAACGCTGACGCATTTGGGCGCGACGCCGATCGTCGACCTGCGCCTCGATCCGCAGCTCCGCGAACTGGTCGCGATCCAAGACGCCTACGCGTAGGCGGCCCGGGTCCGTCGGTTAGAGCGGAGGCGGCAGCGCGGGGCCGGGGGCGCCGTGCGGGCGCCGGTCGTTGCGCGTGGTTGCAGGCAGCGAGTTCGCCGCGCTGTCGAACGTGTTCTGATCGCGATGAGGCGTCTGCGCCGTGGCGGTATCGTTGCGCAGGGCCAACAAAGCCGGTCGCCACTCGGGCGGCAGTCGGCGCTTGATCGCCAGGCCGCCGTCGTAGAGATAGACGCTGCCGTTGGCGCTGAAGCCGTTGACCAGCGGACCTCCTCCGGCATAGTTGGCGTTGGCCTCGCCGGCCCGCCCGTCGACCTGGGTCGACTTGTCGAAGAGCGTGTACACCTTGCCGCCGGGTCCCGTCCGGCCGGCGAGTTGCGTGCCACCGGTCACGCCGATGACGACGTTGCCCTCGGTGGCTTCAAAACGCGCTAAGCCCGCATCAAACGTGCCCGAATCGTACACGACCGAACCTTCTGCGCTCCAGGCCTCGATCTGCCGCGAGCGGCAGCGTTGGAAGATTTGGTTGCCCACGGCCGTGCGCGCGCGCAGGCGGTCGAAGGACGAGTCGGCTGCTTGCAGCGTGCCTTGCAGCACCTGGACGAAGCCGTCGCCGCCGACGTTTTGCAGCGTGGCGGTGCCGTTTCGCATGTAGATGATGAAGGTGCCGCCGTGATAGTCGTGCAGGTTGACCGAGCCCCGGTCGACCGAGGCGTACACCGCCGCGGAGTCGTTGGGCACGGTGACGGTCACCGCACCGAGCGGGTGATGCGCGGCCAGCGAAATCCTGAAGACATCGTGGTCGCCCGGCGCCACGCCGCTGACCACGTAGGTCTCGACGGGCAGAATGATTTGGCTGTCGCCGTGTTGGACGCGGACCGAGCGAATCAGCACCGGCGGGCTCGACTCGCCCATCCTGCTGCTCTTGCGATCGATCGTCAACGCGCCCGGTTCCGCATCGACGGCCACGGCTTCGCGATCCCAGGTGCGGATGGTCAGGTTCGCCTGCGTCGGCAGCGCGATGCGAACGATGGGCGCGAGGCCGCCTTCCACCGTGGTGGCATCGGCGAGAGCCACGGGAGGCAGGGTTACACAGAGGCTTACCAGGGCGCCAAACGAGGCTCCCCAGCGAGCGGTCCTCATCACCTACTAAGCCTAATGGTCAGGGATGGGCCGGTCATGAAATCGAGGTGAGGGTCGGCAAGCTCACGTGAAAAGCCGTGCCGCCTTCCGGCCGCCGCGACGCGCGCACGCTGCCCTCGTGGACGCGGGTGATGCTCCGTACGATCGCGAGGCCGAGGCCCGTGCCCGGCACGGCCCGGTCGCGCGACTTGTCGGTGCGGTAGAAGCGGTCGAAGATGCGCTCCAGCGATTCCGCATCGATGCCCGTTCCCGTATCCACCACGTCCACCTCGGCGGTGCCGTTGCGGGCCGAGAGCCGGACGTCGACGTGCCCGCGGTCGGTGAACTTGATCGCATTGTCGATCAAGTTGGTGAAGAGTTGCCGCAGCAGGTTGGCGTCGCCGTACACCAGCGGCTGGCCGGCGGCCGCCTGCGAGACGAAGTTCAACTCGAGCGACTTGGCTTCGGCCCTGGGCCGGCCCGAGCGCACCGCGTCGGCGAGGATCGCGTCGAGCGCGACGGGTTCGCGCGGGATGCCGTCGCCCGACTCGGCCTTGGCCAGCAGCAACATGCCGTTGACGATCTGGGCCAGGGCCGCGCTCTCGTCGCGAATCGCTCGCAGGCTATCGGCCCGCACTTGGGGGTCGCGATCGGCCCAGCGTTCGAGCATCTGCGCGTTCGCGTTGATGATCGTCAGCGGGGTCTTCAACTCGTGCGACGCGTCGGAGATGAATTGGCGCTCGCGGCTGAAGCCGGCCTCGAGCCGCTCCAACATCGCGTCGAAGGTTCGGGCGAGTTCGCCGATCTCGTCGGCGCGATCCGACCAACCCACCCGGCTGTCGAGCTGATCGGAGCGGATCTCGCGCATCGCAGCGATCAGCCGGTCGATGGGCTCGAGCGCGCGCGAGGCCAGCGCGTAGCTGCCGGCGGCCACGACGCCCGCGGCCACCACCACCACGATGGCCAAGAGCGTGCGCACGCGCGCCAGCGTCGAGTCGTAGATCGCGAGGCTCTCGCCGATCTTGATCATGATGCCGCTGCGCACGTCGAGGATCTGCGTGCGCACCAGCACGTGGCCCAACTCCGGGATGTTCTCGTCGGTGTAGAACGGCGGCTGCGGGGGCAAGAGCGGCGTGGGCGTAAAACGCTCGCCGCCCATGTTGGAACTCTTGCCGAGCGGATAACCGCTGGCGTTGTCCATCTCGAGATAGGTCGTGGGCGAGGCCCAGTGGTCGAGGTTCTCTTGCAGCGCGAGCGTTTGATCGAATTGAAAGCCTTCACCGAAGGTGCCGGTCACGCCGCTGCGGTCGACCTGTTCGACGATGTCGTTGCCGATCGACTCGATGCGCTGTTGGGCCGCGCCGAGCAGGATCGCGCGGAGCTGTACCGTCAAGACCACCGCGACGATCGCGATGGCGCCGACGAGCAGCAACGCATAAAACGTGGCAATCCGCCAGCGAAGGCTATCGAAGCGGCGAATCCTGGTTCGAGGCGCGCTAATCCTTGAGGGTGTAACCAACGCCCCGTACGGTGTGAATCAGCTTATCCTCGAAGCCGTCGTCGATCTTGCCGCGCAGATAGCGGATGTAGACGTCGATCAGATTCGAATCGCCGAGAAAGTCGCTGCCCCACACGCCGTTGAAGAGTTCGTCGCGGGTGTGGACCCGATTGCGATGCAGCAAGAGATACTCGAGCAGCGCGTATTCTTTCGCGGTCAATTGCACGGGCTTGCCCGCGCGCGTCACTTCGCGACGGTCGCGATCCATGATCACGTCCTTGGCGCTGAGCACGTTCGACTTCGGATGCCGCTCGCGCAGCCGCGCGCGCACGCGCGCCAGCAGTTCTTCGATCGCGAACGGCTTGGTCAGATAGTCGTCGGCGCCGGCGTCGAGGCCGCCGACGCGATCGGGAATGCGGTCCTTCGCGGTGAGCATGATGATCGGAACGTTGCTCTTGGCCCGGATGCGCGCGCACACTTCGATGCCGTCCATCTTCGGCAGCATCAGGTCGAGGATGACGAGGTCGGGCTCCTTGAGCGCCTTCTCGAGGCCCGCCAAGCCGTCGGAGGCGGTCTCGACCGTGTAGCCCTCGTGTTCCAATTCCAAGCGGAGCACGCGCGAAATCTGCGCGTCGTCCTCGACGACGAGGATGCGGAAGGCGCGTTCGAGCGTCTCCGTCACGCCCGGCTCGAACGCACTCCGGCGCGCATCGGCATCCAGGTGGCGAGCGAGAGCCAAATCGCCGTCGAGGCGCCTGCTCCGAGCCAAGCCAAGACCGTCGGGTTCGCCAGTTCGCTGCCCAACATCCGGATCGTCGCTTCGAGCGAGGGCCAGCCGTGGCCGCTGAGTACGGCCAGCGAGAGGCAGAGCGCGACGGTCAACACCGTACCGGCCAGGGCGAAGTCGAGCAACGTGAACGGCCGCGCCAAGACCGCTTCCCGCGGCGCTGCGGCGGTAACCGCCAAGATCGACGCGCGCAGATCTTGCGGCGGCTCTTCGAGCTGCAGGGAAAACAGCGCCCGGTCGATGTCGTCGAAATCGTACATCAGTCCGCACCCTCTGCTGCAGAATCGTCGCGCAAGCCTGCCAAACGCCGGCGCAGAAGCTCCTTGGCGCGGAAGAGGTGCGTCTTGACCGTGCCCATCGGCAGCCGCAGAACTTCGGCGATCTCGTCGTACTGGCGGCCCTGAAGGTGGTAGAGCGTGATGACGGCGCGATATTTTTCGGGCAGGGCGTCGATCGCCGCGCGCAATTCGCGGGCTTCGTCGCGCCGTTCCGCCTGGACGTCGGGCCCCGGGCCGACGTCGGCACGGTCGGGCATCTCGCCGCCGGTGAAGCGCTTGCGGCGCTGCAGCCGGTCGCAGCAGGCGTGGTAGGCGATCGAGAAGATCCAAGTCGAGAACTTGGCCTCGGGGCGGAAGGTGCGCAGCGCCCGGAACGCCTTGAAGAAGGCCTCTTGCGTTGCGTCCTTCGCTTCCTCGGGGTCGCGCAGGGTGCGCAGGCACAGGTTGTAGACCGCGCGGTCGTAGCGCTCGACCAGCGTGCCGAAGGCCTCGCTGGCGCCGCCCAGCGTCGCGGCGACCAGGTTCGCGTCGGCGTCGGAGAGGATGGCGGAACTAGGGTTCACGCGCGTACGAGGTTGGAGGAGAGCCGTCAAAGCTGCCACGGTCGCACGTACGCCCGCGCAGGGCGCAGTGTTTCACGGTCGCCTGCAACGAAACACCGCAGTCCCCATTCCGTATCTGTTGCGATGACTTTCCGAGCTACCTTTGCGGCGCTTCTGGGCGCCGGTCAGCGAGGCCCTTCGTGATGCTAGCCGACGACCCCGCCGTGATCGTTTCGTTGACGGCGATCTTCTTTGTCTTCGGATTCCCGGTCATTTGCTGGTTCAGCGTACGCTGGCTGGCGCACCGGGAGCGCATGGAGATGATCCGCCAGGGCTTCGATCCCCGGGTTTCGAGCAAGGACGCTTACCGCGCCTGGCAGCAGGCGGCGCCCGGCCCCGTCCGAGGCCCGGCGGCGGACGAGAAGGGTTGCGGCTACGAATACGACTACGGCGGTGCCGGCTTTGCCAACCCGGCGGCCCAGGTCGCCCTGCGCAAAGCCGTCGTCATCGTGGCGGTCGGCTTGGCGCTGACGATCGGGCTCTCGTTCATCGGCTTCGACGGCGGCCGGTTCACGCCGGGGCCGTGGCTCCTGGGCGGCCTCGTGCCGCTCTTCGTCGGCCTGGCGCAGGTGTTCAGCGCACTCGCGGCCGGGGCGAGTTTCCAGCCCCACGCGCGCGGCCCGCAATACTTCTGGCAAGCACCGCCCGGGGTCGCCCCGCCGGACGGCGGCACGGTGCCGCCTCCTTCCGGAGCAACCTCGCCGGGCAGCTATACGTACCGCCCCGGGGTGACGCCCGAGTTGCGGCCGCCGACACCGCCGGTCCAGCGCGACAACTAAAGTCGCAGGCGCAAAGCAAAACCGGGACGCGCTCCGCGCGTCCCGGTTTTTTCTTGCGTCTGAAAGTGAATGATGCCGTAGGTTACTTACAGGTTACGATTGCCATCGCCCAGCCGCTCTGGGTGCGAGTTCGTACGAGATACCCGTCTTGCGTGCGATCGTAGATCTGAAAGCCCGCTCTCAGCGCGTCGGCTAGCGATCTGAAGACCATGAGACCTGCCATGTCGGGAACTCCTTCCTCGGATGTTCGTCCCAGCGTATTAACGCGCGAAAAGCGCAATTGTTCTAGGCTTTCCACGTATGGCTCGGTTAATTTTGTGTGGGGATTTACTGCC
This sequence comes from Vulcanimicrobiota bacterium, assembly GCA_003136655.1. Lineage (GTDB taxonomy): Bacteria > Vulcanimicrobiota > Vulcanimicrobiia > Vulcanimicrobiales > Vulcanimicrobiaceae > Hesperobacter > Hesperobacter lustricola. Next base: position 86,140 of record PLFC01000102.1, on the reverse strand, counting down.
CGGCCGTGAAACCGTGACGTATGCCCGCTCTGGAGACGTCGCCCGCTATCCATCGGACGATCGTTAGCGATCGCCGGGAACCGGCGCCGGGCATCGTCGTCCTCGGTCTGCACGCGCCCGAACTGGCACGCGCAACCCTGCCCGGGCAGTTCGTGATGGTCGTTCCGCCGGGCGGCGAGCGAGCCGCGACCGCGCTCGGTCTGTACGAAGCCGAAGGCGAGCGAGTATCGCTACTCCTGGTCGTCGTCGGCCCGCGCACCCGCGAACTGGCGGCGCTGCCCGTCGGCGCGCCGCTCGATCTTCTCGGTCCGCTCGGCAACGGTTTCGATCTCGCTGCGCTCGGCGCCGACGTCGCGCTCGTTGCGGGCGGCGTCGGACTCGCCTCGCTGCTGCTGCCCGCGCAGGCGCTGCGCGCCGCGGGCGTGCGCACGACGCTCTACTACGGCGCNNACCGACGACGGCACGCGCGGTCACGCCGGTTATGTCAGCGAAGCGTTGCGCGCCGCCGGCCGGGAGCACAGCGGCATTGCCGCCTGCGGACCGTCGCCGATGCTGCGCGCCGTCGCGCGCGTAGCCGGCGAAACGGGCGTGCGCGCGCAACTCTCACTCGAAGAAACCTTTGCGTGCGGCGTCGGCGCCTGTTGGGGCTGCGTCGTTCCGCTCGCGCGCGAAAGCGCGCAGGCACCGAACTTTCCGCCGGTCGCCGCGGGCGAGACGCGCGACTACGTGCACGCGCGCATCTGCAAGGAAGGCCCGGTCTTCTGGGCGCACGAGTTGCGCTGGTGAACGGCGTGGCGCGGAAGGTCCCGAGTCTCGACGTCAGTCTGGGCTCGCTCCATCTTCAACTGCCCACGTTGATGGGCAGCGGCTGTTATGGTTCGGGCGAAGAATACGCGCCGTTCGTCGACTATGCGGGCATCGGCGGCGTGGTGCTCAAGAGCGTCACGCGCCTGCCGCGCTTGGGCAATCCGACGCCGCGTCTCTCGCCGACGCCGAGCGGCATGCTCAACGCCATCGGATTGCAGAACCCCGGGATCGACGCGTACCTCGCGCACGACGTGGCCAAATTCGCCGACCGGCCGTGCGCGGTCATCGGCAGCGTCGCCGGCTTCTCGGTCGAGGACTACGCCGAGGTGACCGCGCGCCTCGCCGCGCGCGACGAGATCGACGCGATCGAGATCAACATCTCGTGTCCCAACGTGGGCCACGAGGGCGAGACCTTCGCCTGCGATCCGCGCCTGGCCGAACGCGCGACCGCCGCGGCGCGCGGCGCGACCGCGAAACCGCTCATCGTAAAACTTTCGCCCAACGTCACCGACATCACCGAGATCGCGCGGCGCGTCGAAGCCGCGGGCGCCGATGCGCTCGCCGTCATCAACACCGTGCGCGGCATGGCCATCGACGTGGATCGCGTCGAGCCGCGCTTGGGCAACGCCAGCGGCGGCTTGTCGGGCCCCGCCATCCGGCCGATCGCCGTGCTCGCAGTCTGGGAGGTAGCCCGCAGCGTGAAGATTCCCATCGTCGGTCAAGGCGGCATCGAGACCGCGCGCGACGCCCTCGAGTTTTTCCTCGCCGGCGCCAGCGCCGTGTCGATCGGCACGGGCAATTTCACCGACCCGCGCGCGCCGCAAAACGTGACGGCGGGGGTGCGCGACTATCTCGCCGCGCGCGGACACGCGGCGCTCCGCGAGATCGTGGGTCTGGCCAACGCGGCCTTCGCGGGGGCGCGATGAGCAACGCGTTGCGACCGCGGCTGATCGTGGCGCTCGACGTGCCGAGCCTCGACGATGCGCTGCGGCTGGTCGAGCGCCTGCGCGGTCTCGACGTGATTTATAAAGTAGGCTACGAGCCGCTGTTCGGCTACGGCGAAGCGCTGCGGCGCGAACTCGAGTCGCCCGGCGTAAACGTCTTCATCGACGCAAAACTGCACGACATCCCACGCACCGTCGGTGCGGCGGTGCGCGAACTCGTNNAACGAGGCGGCTGCCGCCTTGGGCATCGCAACGCCCGGCATCTTCGCGGTCACGATTTTGACCAGCATCGCTCCGGAAGAACTCAACGAACTCGGCCTGCAAGGCGGGCCCGGCGAGAACGTGATGCGGCTCGCGGCCCTGGCCCGCGACGCGCGCTGCGCGGGCGTCGTGTGCAGCGCGCACGAGGCCAAGGACCTCAAAGGCTATTTCGGCGCCGACTTCGCGGCGCTCTGTCCGGGCATTCGGCCTGCGGGCGGCGCGCACGGCGATCAGAAACGCGTCGCCACGCCGCGCAGCGCGATCGAGAACGGCGCCGACTATCTGGTCGTCGGGCGACCGATCACCGAGGCTCCGGATCCGGCCGCGGCCGCTCGCGCGATCCTCGACGAGATGGCCGATGCGGCGGCCGCGCATGCCCGATAGCGCGCTCTCGGCCGAACTCGCCGAACGCGGGGCGTTGCTCGACGGCCACTTCAAGCTGTCGTCCGGCCGGCACAGCAATCGTTTCATCCAGAAGTTTCGCATCCTCGAAGATCCGCGGCTCGTCGAGCCGTTAGCTCGCGAGATCGCCGCGGCGGTGCGCGAATTCGCCCCGACCGTCGTGGTCAGCGCGGCGGTGGGCGGCATCGTGCTGGGCTACGAAGTCGGCCGCGCGCTCGGTACCCTCGCCATCTTCGTAGAGAAAGAAAACGGCGTGCCCACGCTGCGTCGCGGCTTTGCGCTCGGTCCGGCCGACCGGGTGCTCGTCGTCGAAGACGTCGTGACGACGGGGCTCTCGGTGCGCGAAGTGTTCGACGTCGTGCGCGCCAAGGGCGCAGAGGTCGTGGCCGTTGCGGTGATCGTCCGGCGCCAGCCTTCCGATTTCGGCGTGCCCACGATCGCGCTGCTCGACCTGCCCGTCGAATCGTATGCGCCCGAAGAGTGTCCGCAGTGCGCGCGCGGTGAAGCGCTGGTGGAACCGGGCTCGCGCCACATCGCGTCGAAATAAGGCGCATGTCGGAGCCTGAGGCGACGCCGTTCGACCGGCTCTTGAGGCGCAGTCTGCGCGGTTTCAAGCCCTACGTGCCGGGCACAACGGTGGCGGAGGTGAGCCGGCGCTACGGCATCGAGTCGCCCGTCAAACTCTCGCAAAACGAAAACCCGCTGGGCACGTCGCCGCGAGCGCTCGCCGCCTTGCGCGACATCGAAGCGCTCTCGGATTATTTCGAAGACGACCACGGCGCGCTGCGCACGCGCTTGGCACGCACGTACGGTCTCGAGCCCGAGAACGTGGTGCTCGGGCACGGCAGCAACGAACTGGTGCAGCACGCGTTTCTGGCCTTCGTCGATCCGGACGAAGAGGTGGTCATGGCCCGGCCGTCGTTTTCGCTGTTCAAGAAGAGTGCCGATCTCTTCGGCGCGCGCGCAATCGAAGTTCCCCTGCGCGACGGCGTGCACGATCTCGACGCGATGCTCGCGGCGGTCACCCCGCGCACGAAATTGCTCTTCGTCTGCGACCCGAACAACCCGACGGGCACGCGCGTCGACCGCGACGCGCTGCTCGCGTTCGCCCGCGCGCTGCCGCCGGGCGTGCTCTTGGTCGTCGACCAGGCCTATCGCGAATTCATGGATGCGCAGGGCTGCGACGGCGTCGACGTCTTGCGCGTTCGTCCGCTGACGCTCGTCTTGCGGACGGCTTCGAAGATTCACGGCCTGGCCGCGGTGCGCTTGGGCTACGGCTATGCCGCTCCCGAGATCGTGCGCGCGATCGACGCGGTGCGCGTGCCCTTCAACGTGGCGCGGCCCGCCGCCGCGGCGGTGTCGGCGGCCCTCGACGATACGGATTTTCAA
>PLFC01000102.1:0-82323 GCA_003136655.1 Vulcanimicrobiota bacterium | reverse complement strand
GCGGCGTGATCGTGCGCTCGGGCGCGGGCTTGGGCATGCCGCGCGGGCTGCGCGTCTCGATCGGCACCCCCGAGCAAAATGCCGCTTTCGTGGCGGCGCTCGAAGCGCTGCTGCCCGAGTGGCGGGCGAGCGAAGCGGTGGGAGCGGCCGGCTGAACGCGCAGTACGCGATCCGCGCGGGCGAACCGCGCGACATCGCATGGGTCATCGATCTCGGCCGGCGCACCTTGGACGACAGCGTCTCGCCGCTGCGCGAAACGTCGGCGGCAAACGTCGCCGCCAGCTTCGACCGGCTGATCGAATACGCACTTGCGCAATCGCACGTGCTGCTCGTTGCCGAGGACGCGCTCGAACCGCTCGGCTACGTGCTCTTCCTCGATGCCTTGCCCGACGAGGTGACGGGTTCGGCGCAGGCCTTCATCGTGTACTTCGCGGTCGAGCCCGAGGCGCGGCGGCGCGGCGTCGGACGGCGTCTCTTTTTGGCCGCCGAGGATGCGGCGCGGGCGAAGGGCTTACCTTACCTCACCTTCATGGTGACCGAGGAAAACCTCGCGGCGCGCGAACTCTACGCGCAACTGGGCTACGTGACCGAACGGCGGCAACTGTGCAAGCGGCTCTGATGTCGCCGCGCCTGCAGCGGCGCGCGGCGATCACGGTGGGGCTCGTGCTGCTCGCGCTGGCGGCGCTGTGGTTTGCATCGCGCATCCCCAAGACGCTCGCGATGTTTCTGGTCGCAGCCTTTATCGCGTTCGGCGTGCAGCCGATCGTGGTGCGGCTCGAACGCTGGATGCCCCGCCCCGCGGGCATCGCCATCGTCTACGTCGGTTTGATCGCGCTGATCGTCGTGCTCTCGCTGCTGGTCGTGCCCGCCCTGATCGCGCAGATCCAGGTGCTGGGCTACAACGCGCCGGGATACATCTCGTCGTCGCAAGGCTGGATCGACCGCGCGCAACTCTGGCTGCAGGAGCATCTCGGCCGCAGTTCGGTGCTCACGCCGGGGTCGGGCGATATCAAGGCGATTCTCTCCGACAAGTTCTCCAACGCGCTCAACGGTTCGATCGCCTCGCTCAGCAACATCCTGATCAACACCTTCACCGTCGCCTTCGTGGGCATCTCGGCGGTCGTGCTCTCGGCATTTTTCCTCTTACGCGGCGAACACGTGGCCGATTCGTTGTACGCGCTCGTTCCCGAACGCCGGCGGCCCAACGTGCGCGCGCTGACCGTGCAACTCTCGCACGTATTCGGGGCGTACGTCTCGGGTCAGGTCGCGCTCTGCGCGATTACCGGCAGCTTGATCTATGCCTTCAGCGCTCTGATCGATTGCAAGTTTGCGCTCTTGCTGGGCATTCTCTGCGGCATCGCCTACGCGGTGCCGTTCGTCGGCCAGGTGTTCGCGCAGGGCGTAGCCGTGATCTTGGCCGCGCCGCAAGGCGGTCAGATGGTGCTCTGGGTCAGCCTGATCGTCTTCGGCGTGGGGCGCTTCGCCGACAACCTGCTCGTTCCCAAGATCATGTCCGATAGCGTCGGCGTCTCGCCGATCGTGGTCATGTTTTCGGTGTTTGCGGGCGGCGAACTCTTCGGCGTCGCCGGTTTGCTGCTGGGCATCCCCGCGGCCGCGTTGATCAAGGTCGCCTGGCAGTTCGTGCGCGGCGGCGGCTTCACCGTGGTGGAAGAGGCGGCCGAGGCCGCCGCGGCCGACGCCGAAACGGCGACGCCTATGCTGCCGGTTCCGGCTCCCGGTCCATCCGTTCCGGCGCGTTGACGCCGGCCAGACGCAGCGCGCCCGCCAAGATCGCTTTCGCCGCGTGGACCAATGCCAGGCGCGCGACGCTCAACTCGGGCTCGGCCTCGTCGAGCACGCGGCAGTCCATGTAGAATTGGTGAAAATCGCTCGCCACGGCTTGCGCGTAACGCGCCAAACGGGCCGGCGCGAGGTGCGCGGCCACCGCGCGCACGACCTCGGGAAATTCCGCGAGGCGGCGCGCCAGCGCGAGTTCCTTCTCGTGGCGTAACAGGTCGAGGTGCTCGCCGCGCACCGCGCGCGCCAAGAGTTCGGGCGGCGCCTTGCGTTCGATCGAAGCGATCCGCGCGTGGCCGTACTGCACGTAGTAGACCGGGTTGTCGCTCGATTGACGTACGGCCAGCGACAGGTCGAAGGTCATCGGCGAGTCGGCGTTCGAGAGGATGAAGAAGAAGCGCGCGGCGTCGACGCCGACTTCGTCGAGGATCTCGTCGAGGGTCAGCACCGTTCCGGCGCGTTTGCTCAGGCTCACGATCTCGCCGTCGCGTTCGAGCGTCATCTGCTGCGCGAGCATGACCTTGATCGCGCCGGGGCGTCCGAAGGCGGTGCCCAGCGCTTCGAGCCGCGCGATGTAGCCGTGGTGATCGGGTCCCAGAATCAGGATCGCGCGATCGGTGCGCTCGAGTTTGTCGAAGTGGTAGGCGACGTCGGCGCCGTAATACGTGGGGCGCCCGTCGCTGCGCACGACCACGCGGTCCTTGTCGTCGCCGAATTGCGTCGCGCGCATCCACACGGCGCCGTCGTGGTCGAAGATGAGACCGCGCGCGCGCAAATCGGCGATCCCGCGCTCGACGGCGCCGCTCTCGTGCATCGCTTTTTCGCTCTGCCAGCGATCGTAGTGCACGCCGAAACGCGCGCACGTCGCCTGTTGCTCCGCGATCAGCGCGTCGAGCGCGAAGCGCCCGATCGCGGGCAGCCATTCGTCCTCGGGAGCGGCGACCCAACGTTCGCCGTCGCGCGCGCGCAAACGTTCCGCGAGCGGCACGAGATAATCGCCCGGGTAGCCGTCTTCGGGAAACGGAAAATCCGGTTCGTCGAGTTGCCGGTAGCGCGCGTAGACCGAACGTCCCAGCGTTTCGACCTGCGAGCCCGCATCGTTGACGATCCACTCCACGGTCACCTCGGCGCCGGTGAAGCGCAGCGCGTTCGCGATCGAATCGCCGAGCGAGAGCGTGCGCCCTTGCACCACCAGCAGCGGTCCCGTCGGGTTCGCACTGCCGAACTCGAGCGAAATGCGCTCGCCCGTCGGCGCGCCGCGGCCGAAGTCCGCGCCCTCGCGCAGGATCGTGCCCACGACGTTTTGCCAATGCGCGGGCGCCAGGCGAACGTTGATGAACCCGCCGACCGGCACGGCTTCGCTCAGCAGTTCGCGCAGTGCCGGCTCGGCTGCATAGGCGCGCTCGACGATCTCGCCGGCGAGTTGCTGCGGCGCGCGCCGCGCGCGCTTGGCCAACTGCAGCGCGACGTTCGAGGCGTAGTCGCCGAACGCCGGATTGCGCGGCGCCTCGAACTGAACGAGGACCGGTTCGCCCTCGGGCACGAGGCTCGCCGCGGCTGCCGCAAACGCGCGTGACGCGACGGCGAGTCCGTCCGCAGCGGGGGCGCCGTCAATGGTGGTAGGGTTCATTGCGCGCGATCTTCGCCGAACGGTAGAGTTGTTCCAGCACCACGACGCGCGCCCACTCGTGCAACAACGTCAGTCGCGAGAGCGACCAACGCACCGCGGCTCGCGCGCGCAGCGTTTCGCCCGTGCCGTAGGCGCCGCCGATCGCGAAGACGATGCGGCTCGTGCCCGCGTCGGCGAGCGTGCGCAAGCGCTCGGCGAGTTCCGGGCTCGAGAACTGCGTGCCCTCGCGATCCAGCAGCCAGAGCACGTCGGCCGGATCCAAGGCGTTCGCGATGCGCTCGTCGTCCTCGCGGATCGCGCGCTCCGGCTGCGTGCCGCGGCTGGCCGCGACCTCGATCTCGTCGTAGCTCTCGTAGCGCCGCAAACGCGTCCGGAAATCTTCGGCCGCCGCCGCGAGATAAGGCTCGCGCAGCTTGCCCACCGCGATCAGGCGGAATTTCACCCCACGTCCTTCGCGCCGGCCCGCTTCAAAGCCGCGTAGCGCAGGTCGTCGCCGCGCCGGATCAGGCCCGCGAGTTCGAGGCGCACGAGCGCGGCGAGCGTGGTGCCCGTCTCGCCGCCGGTCCGCTCGAGCAGCTCGTCGAGGCTGCGCGCTTCGCCCTCGAACGCGGCCAGCAGCGCCGCGTCGCCCGGTTCGCATGCGCTGCCCGTCTCGATCGGCAGGGCCAGTTGCGCGGAGGCGAGCCCGATGCCCGCCAGCACGTCGGCCGCGTCGCGCACGAGCACGGCCCCATCGCGGATCAGGGCGTTGCAACCGGCCGCCTTGGCCCGGTCGACGTCGCCGGGCACGGCGAAGACGTCGATGTTGAATTTGGAAGCCCAGCCGGCGGTGTTGAGCGCGCCGCTGCGCGCGGCGGCTTCGACGACCACCACCGCGTCGGCCAGGCCCGCCACCAACGCGTTGCGATCGAGAAACTGGAAGGGCTGCGGCACGGCGTCCGGCGCGAAGGGCGAGAGCACGGCCCCGCCGCGGGCCAGCATCTCCTCGGCCAGGCGCCGGTTGCGCCGGGGGAAGAAGCGGCGGTGCCCGCCGCCGAGCACGCCGATCGTCGGGCCGCCCCCGGCCAGCGCGCCCTCGTGGGCGCTGGCGTCGATACCCAAGGCGAGGCCTGAGAGCACGCACGCGCCCGCCTCGGCCAAACCCCGCGCGATGGCCCGGGCGTGGCGCCGGCCCGCGTCGCTCGCGGCGCGGCAGCCCACCACTGCCACGGTGGGCCTGGCCAGGCCGTGCGGGTCGCCCGCGAGCCAGACGCCGTCGAGCCGCAAAGCCTCCCAGGCCCGCGTCTGCGGCCGAGAAAGCTCGTTCAAGGGGACGAAACGAGGGTCGTCGAGCGCCATCGGGCAGCCTTTCCCACGCGGATGGGGTTCCGGCAAGGGGACTTCCCTCGTCGTCGAGCGCGAGGAGTCCGCCAGCCGCATCAGAATGGACGGCGGGATTGTGCAGGCCCCCCTCGTCAATTTTTGGGGCCCCGCGCCGAAACGAAAGGGTCATCCAACCATGGCAGCTCCCCAGGCGTATTGCGTCAAGTGCAAGTCCAAGCGCGAGATGAAAGACGCCGTCCAGATCACGATGAAAAACGGTCGCCCGGCGACCGAGGGCAAGTGCCCGGAGTGCGGTACCAAGATGTTCAAGATCGGCGCCGCCTAGCAGCCGCTCCGGCCGCACGGAGCCACGTTCGGCGCGCTGATTTGCCGACCGCGCCGGTTGTGGGCTATACTCGGAACGGCCCCATTATCTAGTGGGGCCGTTGCGCGGAGGCTTGGCCTAGCCTGATCTGTCCGACTTGCCGGAAGAACGAGACCCGCGTCGTCGATTCCCGTGATGACGAAAGCGTCGTTCGGCGTCGCCGCGAGTGCTTGGGTTGCAAATACCGGTTCACCACATACGAGCGCATGGAAGCGCCTCGTCAGTTCGTCGTCAAGAAAGACGGGCGGCGGGAACAGTATAGCCGTGACAAAGTGCTCAGCGGCTTACGCCGCGCATGCGAGAAGCGCCCCATCTCCGAGGCGCAGATGGAAGAGCTGGTCGCCGGCATCGAACGCGACCTCTTCTCGCGCGGCGAGAACGAGGTGCCCGCAACCATGGTCGGCGAGAAGGTCATGGAGGCGCTCAAGGCGCTCGACAAGGTGGCCTACATCCGATTTGCGAGCGTCTACCGCTCGTTCGACGACATCGGGAAGTTCCAAGCCGAGCTGGCCGAGCTTGCCAAGTAGTCCGGTCCGGGTCGGCTTCAAGCGTCTGCCCGAGGGCGAAGGCTTGCCCCTACCCGCGTACATGACCGGCGGCGCGGCCGGTGCCGACCTGCATGCCGCCGTCGCCGAGCCGGTGACGCTCGAGCCGGGTTCCCGGCTGCTCGTGCCCGCCGGCTTCTCGCTCGAGATCCCCGAAGGCTACGAGGTCCAGTTGCGCCCGCGCAGCGGGCTCGCGCTGCGTTACGGCGTGACGCTGCTCAACGCGCCGGGCACGATCGACGCCGATTACCGCGGCCCGGTCGGCGTCATCTTGGTCAATCTCGGCCAGGCGCCGTTCACCGTGAACCGGGGCGACCGCATCGCGCAGATGATCCTCGCGCCGGTCGCGCGCGCGGCCTTCGCCGAACGCGACGAACTCGCGTCGAGCCTGCGCGCCGAGGGCGGCTTCGGCAGCACGGGTCACGCGCGCGACGCGGCGCGATGAACGTTTACATCGTCGGCGCGGGGGCCGTGGGCACGTTTCTGGGCGACCGGCTGACCGCGGGCGGCGCCACGGTCGCATATGCGCCGCGCTCGCTCGAAGCGGTCGTGCCGGTCGCGTGCGATCTGGCCATCGTCGCGGTGAAAGCCTACGACACCGACGGAGCGATCGAGACGTTGCGCAAGGCGCTCGCGAGTTCGCCGCAAGCCACGATCCTCTGCCCGCAAAACGGCGTCGGCAACGAGGAGAAATTGGCGGCCGTGTTCGGGCCCGACGCGATCGTCTCGGCCGCCTTGACCGTGCCGGTCGAGAAGTCGCGCGACGGCAAAGTCAGCGCCTCCAACCGCGGCGGCATCGCGCTCGCGCCGGTCGGCACGCAGGCACACAACTGGCTCGTGGCCGCATTCGAGAGCGCGCACATTCCGGTGCAGGTCGCCTCGGACTACCGCGCGATGAAATGGTCGAAGCTGTCGCTCAACATCATCGCCAACGCTTCGTGCGCGATCCTCAACGTGCTGCCCGAACGCCTCGTGCAACTGGAGGGCATGTTCGCGCTGGAAGTGCGCGCCATCCGCGAGACGCGCGACGTGATGAAGGCGCTCAAGCTCCAACCCGTCGATTTGCCGCGCTATCCCGTCCGCGCGTTGCAGAGTGCGGTCGCGTTGCCCAGCGGCATCGCGCGGATGCTCCTGGCCGGACGCATTGCGGGCGCGCGGGGACGCAAACCGCCCTCGCTCTTGCTCGATCTGCGCGAGGCCAAAGGCCATACCGAGGTCGACGTGCTCAACGGCGCCGTGGCCGTAGCGGGACGCGCCGGCGGCGTGCCGACGCCGGTCAACTCGGTCTTCGCGCGCGTGCTCGACGACATCGCGCACATGCCCCAACTCTGGGCGAAGTATCGCGAGCGGCCGCAAGCGCTCGCCGCCGAAGTCGAGGCCGAGGAGCGCCGGATGGGCGCGCTTCGTTCGAGTTGATTCGCTCGCGCAGCGTCGGCTAGGAGCCCGGCTCTAAACGGCTTGCGGCGAGGTGCACGCCGAGCAGCGTTTGGCGGCGGCGGGAATCGAGGTCAGGCACTCCGGGCAATCCTTCAGGGCCGGCGGCGCCTCTTCGGCCTTCTTGGGCAGCAGATGCTGCAACGGCACCACGACGAAGAAGTACACCGCCGTCGCGATCAGGAGAAAACTGACCACCGAGTTGATGAAGTCGCCGTAGAGAAACTTACTGTTGTTGATCTCGAAGGTGAGCGCCGAGAAGTCGGGCTTGCCGACGATCGCCGCGATCAGCGGCGTGATCAAGTCCTTCACGAGCGCCGTGACGATCGCGCCGAATGCCCCGCCGATGACCACCGCCACCGCCAGATCGACGACGTTGCCGCGCAAAATGAACGCCTTGAAACCTTGTAGCACCGCGCCCTCCCCAAACCAAACAACTGACGCAACTCATACGTGCGCTACGGGTCGAGGTTTACTCCCGGCTAGGTCATCGCCTGTTAGGCGGCGCGGTTTCGGCGTGTCGCCCTACGCCTGGCCCTCTCTACGCCTGCCTCAACCGGTGCGCCATCAGCGCCGATGGTATAGCATGCGGGCAACGATCATGAGCGCCGACGCGCTGCCGCTCTTGATGCATCGCTTCGGCTTCTTGGTCGAGCGCTTCGGCTTCGTCGTGAGCCGAACTCGCGCCGTCCCGGCCGGTGCCTGGTACGCTTCGGCGGCCGGCACGGTCGCGGTCTCGTTCGACTATCTGCGCGACGCGGCGGTCGACGTAACCCTTCGGGAATCCGATCGGGGCGAGTCGTATCTGCTCTCCGAACTGGTTGCGGCGCGGCGGAGCAGCCCGGGGCGCCGCACCGGCATCCGCGCGCCCGCGGCCTTTGCGGCCGAACTCGATGCGGTTGCGGAACTCCTGGTTGCCGAGTGTGACGACTTTTTGCGTGGCGACCCCGCCGCGTTCCGCGTACGCCATCGGGAAGCCATGCTCGTCGCGCGCTGTCGCCGGCTGGCGCTCGGCGAGCTACGCCGTCACGCTCCCGAGCGTGCCGCGGCGTTGCTCGGTGCGATGCGCGGTTACTGGACGGCCGCCGACCGCGACGCCTACGAGCGCTGCGTGACCTCGCAGGCTTAGAGCCGCCGGTAGACCACTCCCGGCGGCAAGGTTGCGACCACTTCGAAAGCATCGCTCTCGTCGAAACGCCGTCGTTCCTCGGGCGTGTGATAGACGACTGCGACCTCCCGGCCCGACGTTGCGGCGAGTCGCTCGACGACCGCGCGCATGACCTCGCCCCGGAACGGGTTGTACATGTACACGACGAGGTTGCCCTGGGGCAGCCCTACCGTTTTTGCGTCGGCGCGCACCACGCGTACGTCGCGGCAGCGACGAGGCGCCGGATCGGCCGCCCGCAGGTTGTCGCGGGCGATCTCGGCCAAAGCCGGCGAGATCTCCACGCCGACGACCTGACGAAACGGGCGTAGCGCCGCCAGCAACAGCGTCCGGCCCATGCCGCAACCGAGGTCCAGGAACGTCGAGCCCTCGGGCGAGAAGGGCACGGCGGCCAGCAACGCTTCGAAGTCGGCCGGGGGGGTAGGCTCGTAATGCGTCGCATCCTCCAGGCTCGGACCGATGGCTTCCGGATCGAGTTGGCCCAAGAAGATCAGAGCCTCGGTGGCCACGCCGAGGTCCGCATCGAAGCGAAGTCCCGCACGACGCCCCCGTCCGATTCGCATCCGTACCATTTCGCCGCCCCCCGCCAAGGAGCCTGACGATGGAAGATCAGCTAGACCCGGCCAAAGCCGCCGAGATCGAAACCGAGAAGAAGTTCCTCGAAGAGAATTTCGGGCTCTCCGAAGAGAGCGCAACCGCGACGGCCGAAGATCGCGTGCTCGGCGTCGCTCCCGCCGAGTCGTCGTACGAAGTCGAGTTGAAGCGCATCGCCGAGGCGCAAAAGGGCGAATCGGGCGGCGATTCCAGCGGCGGCTGAACTGCGGGCGCGCCGGCGGAAAGAGCGTCCGCCGGCGCGTCGGCCCGCGGGTTGGAGCGCCGCTCGTACTGCTTAGGGTATTTTGATCTAGTTCGGATAGTGCATCAAGCCCGTAGTAACGGAACAGTATCACGCTAATTAAAATGTATATACAAAAGGCACGGCGGCGGTGAGAATCGTCACTGGAAACCCCGAAACAATCCAATTTGCGGTCGGCGCCGTTCGATGAGGGTAACGCGAGATTGAAATCACCTCTCGGACCGCAGGGTCGGTGCAGATGCCCCATTCCTTCCGCGAACAATCGATTCAGGAACGGCGAACGCGACGCCTTGCCTCCCGCGTGCGGGCGCAGGCGGCGCAACTGGCTGCATTGCGTTCGTGCGTTCGCGCGGCGTTGGATTCCGAATCCACCTCGATCGTCGTCCTCGACGCGCGCGGTGTCATCGTCGACGTCAACGCCGAATGGCGCCGCACCGCTCGGTCCGCGGGACTGTGTGAAAAGGGCTTCGGAGTCGGACACAATTATTTCGACGTATGCGCCGCCGCGGCGCACGACGCTTCGACCGATCCGGCTGACGCGGCCCTAGCTCGTGCTGCAGCGCGAGCAATCGAAGACGTGCTTTCCGGCGCGCGGCCTTCGGCCAAGCTCGGCTATCGCTGCGGGCAGCAAGCGGATCGACGCTGGTACGAGATGACCGTGCACCCGTACGGCAACGACGAGGAGCGGGGCGCCATCATCCGGCATCGCGACGTCACCGAACACGCCGTCGTGCGCGGCGCACTGCTCCGGCAGAACGATCTGATCCGCGCGGTCGACGAGTCGCTGCCGGTCATCATGTACGAGCGCGTTGCCGCCGACGGCGAGTGGGACTATCGTTTCAGCAGCGACCGGTTCATCGAGGTTTTCGGCATGCCGCCCGACGGCCTTTGGGAATCGGGCGGCGCGTGGGCCAGCATGTTGCACCCCGACGATCGCGAGCGCGTCGCTACCTCGTATCGCGCCGCGGTCGCCGAAGGCGGCGGCATCTGGCGCACGGATTTCCGGGCGCTCACCGCCTCGATGCGCAACGCCTGGTTTCGCGCGGTGGTGAACGTCGAGGTCCGGGCCGGGCGCGAGGTTCGCTCGATCGGCATCTTGCACGACGTGAGCGACGAGAAGTCCGCCGAGGAGCGCGTCGACTACGTCCGCGATTTCGACGAGGCCACGGGCTTGCACAGTCGCGCGTACTTCATGCGCGAACTCAACACGGCGCTCGAAGCCCGCTCGAACTCGGGCAATTCGTTTGCGCTGATCCTGCTCGACATCGACGACTTCCACGAGGTCAACGAGGCCTTCGGCACGCCCGCCGGCGATTTGGTGTTGCAGGCGTTCGTCAAACGTCTGAAAGACATGGCGCCGGCCGACGAACTGCCCGCGCGTTTGGCGGGCGACAAGATGGGCGTCATTATCGAGGTCGCTTCGATGGAGCAGGCGGTCGCCACGGCGCGCGAGATGGTGTGGACGCTCGGCCGGGATTACCGCATCGGTGGCCAAACCGTTTCGTTGTCGGTGAGCGCGGGCGTCGCGATGCCCGCCGGTGGACGCAGCACGGGCGGCGACCTCCTGCGCGACGCGAGCGTCGCACTCGACGTCGCGTTCTCGTCCGGCGGCGGGAAGGTCGAGGCGTATTCCGCGGAGATGGGCGCGCAAAACGTCGCTCGCCTCACGCTCAAGGCGGATCTCCGCGAGGCATTGACTACGCAACAATTCGAGCTGCACTATCAGCAAAAGGTCGATTTGCGCTCGGGCCGCGTGGTCGGGTGCGAAGCGCTCTTGCGCTGGAATCATCCCACGCGCGGGATGCGGCCGCCCGGCGAGTTTCTCTCGGTCGCGGAACAGAGCGGCTTGATCGTGCCGCTCGGCGAGTGGGTCGTGCGCGAGGCGTGTCTGCAGACGCTGCGCTGGCGCGAGGCCGGCTTCGATCCGGTGCCGATCGCAGTCAACGTTTCGGCGGTGCAGTTCGGACGCTCGAACGTCTATGAAATGGTCACCCGCGTGATGGCGGAGACGGGCGCACCGCAGGGCTCGATCGACCTCGAGGTGACCGAGAGCGCGTTCGTCGACGTGTCGGATGCGGTCGCGCTCTCGTTTCGCAAGATGCGCGATCTCGGGATCGAGATCGCACTCGATGATTTCGGCACCGGCTTCTCGTCGCTCGCGTACTTCCGCACCTTGCCGCTGGGCGTCATAAAGGTCGACCGCAGCTTCGTGCAGGGCGCGCTCGAGAATGCGGGCGACGCCGCGATCGTTCGCTGCGTGGTCGGCTTCGCCCGCGAGTTCGGCCTACGGGTCATTGCCGAGGGCGTGGAAACTGCCGAACAGCTCGCCTTCGTGCGCCGCGTGGGCTGCCACGAGGCGCAGGGTTACTACTTCGGCAGACCCGTCCCGGCCGCCGAATTCGCGCGCGTCTTACATCGCACCGAAGCGCCCGCGCAGCGGCGCATCTCATAGTCTCGCGAGGGCACATACGTGGACTGGACGGTACTCAAACGCAGGCGCCAAAATCACTGGACGTCGGACACGGGCTATCCCTTTGCGAGCCGCTCGCCGGCGGCGGCGCTGCTCTTTCGAACGCTCTTCGCGTTTCTCACGCTATGGATCGGACTCTATGCGTTCGTTGCATTGGCCGCAGTCGTCGCAGGCATGAGCTGGGCCGGCTTGATCGTTCCGCTGTTGCTCGCGGTTCCGTTGGTCAAACTGCTGCTCATGCTCGAAGAACACCGCGGACCCGTGTTCCTCTGGATGTACTGCGCGGCGCTGCTTTCGGCGGCCGCGATGACCTGGGGCGTCCTCTGGATCGGCTTCTCGCTACGCGACGACCTCAGGCCCGAAGCTGCAATTCAGAGGGTGCAGGTTTCGTCGAGCAGCGCTTCCGCGACGCCGTCGTCGCTGCCGTGGGCGAAATCCTGGACGACGTAGTAGCCGCCGCCGCGCGCGCCGATGACCGCGATCGTTTGATCGCGCATGTGTTCCTTGGCGCCCGGAATCTCGAGGATCAGCTTGAACGGGCTGTCCTTGCCGGTGAGCGCGTCGACTAGACGCGCATTGTACGTCTTGCGGCCGATCTCGACGAACGGCGCGGCCTGGAAGTGCTGCGTGAGGTGAGCCGCTGCGAGGGCTGCGACCGCCTTCGGCGCCGCGCACGAGAGATGCATGTGCAATTGGTCTTGACTGCGGCCGACCGCCGAGTTGACGGCCAGGCCGATGCGATACGCCGGCACTTTGAGGTACGCGGCGGCTTCGTCCCAACCGAACTGCCAGAAGTTGAGAATCGGCAGCACGAACACGTCGGGCGACTCGATGCCGGGCACCTTGAAATCCGGCAAGAGCAGGTAGGCCGCGGTCTTCGACGGCGCGCCGTCCTTGAGCACGACGAACTGATGCGGCTTATTGTGGAGCAAACACGAGCGGTACGGCGGCTTCGGCTCGGCCACGCAACGCTGGACGCGCGCCCAGAGCGCGTTGCGGTCGGCCCGGCTCGGAGCCGCCGAGCCGAAGACGGCGGCCACACATAGCGTAGCCGCGAGCAGCCGATAGCTTCTCGTTCGCATCCGACGATCTTCTCGCTGCACGAGCCGAGTCTTTCCGTGCCTATTATGCCGCCAGTCCGGTCGATCCGTAAAGCCGCTGCAGTGCTCGGCGTGGATGCGACGACGTCGGGCGACTGGGAACGTGGTCGAGTCATCTCGTTCCGAAAACACCGGTCTCTCGTGGCCGCCTGCTTGGCCTATCGGAAGTGGCGGTCGACGAGACCGAGTCGGTAACTTGGGTTCGATTGCATTCGCGGTCGGTGCTCCCGGAGACGACCTAGTAGCAAGTCAACGCGACACTAACGCTGCTTATGGAGGTAGTCGCCGTGACCCAGAAGGTCACGGTGCTTCCGGACCCGGTCCAGATAATTGGTTGAAGGTATCCGCCTATCGGCCCGATATTCGACTCATACACCGTTGGACCCGATGTACCCGGAACCGCGTAACCTGCTCCGGCAAATGTGACGGTAGTAGCCGAAATGCTCGCGCAAGCCGGCTCGGATGACGAATTCACGGTTCCTCTTCCACAATACAACACGGCCGACGTAAAAAGCGGGTTCATGAGAGTCGCGCATGATCCGCCGGTCAGGCTCACTTGAAGGAGATAAGTTGAGGAAAGGGACTGGCCTTGGGCCGGCAGCGTGCAGAGGACGCCACAGGCCAGGACTAACGCACTGAGTAAGCCCGGCGATGTTCGAAATAATCCTCTGGTCACGACGAGTAGCAGACGATAAGCAGTAACGCGGAGTATTCGGGCCATTGGAAACCTCCTTGGAATGGCGACGAAAACGTAAGGGCTCCTCGGTTCGGCGTGCCAACGAATTGCTGAAAGTAGATCTTGAAGCTGTCGTCAAAAAGAAAAACCGTGTACATCTTCATCTGATCGAGCGTGTTCGATGCGATGGTCGCGACCAAGTTCGACCCGGCAAAGGTTTCCTGCGCCTCCGGAGTCATTCCTACGCCCAGGCCGGCATACGTATAACCTGCCTGATTAATGCAGGATGAGCCGGCACCGTTAACGGAGCTCTCCACAATGAGGCGAGCCTTCTTCGAGCATTGGTTCTGTCCGTATTGAATGCTGCCCTGGAGCCGCTTACTAATGCTGGGTACCTTCCAAGTCCCGCCTCCCTGATAGCAGCGCTCCGACGACTGTCGGACGCCGCCATTTGGTGGATAAAGCGATAAGTTCGCGTCCAGAGACCCCGGCGACGACACTGCCGGAGGCTCGAAGGGCGCCTTGGATCCACCGGCGCAGGACACGAGAACGCAGGCGAGAGCGAGCAGAGCCGTTGGCGCAATTTTCATATTCATCTCCACTACCGCAACGGTTTTGTTTGCATTGCGTTCTTCGCCTGAAGCACCCAAGCCTGCGTCGTCAGCGGTCGCTATCTTGCGTGCTCGGTCGTCTTTCAGCAGGCGTGTTTTCGATCCCTTACGTGGTTCGCGATGCGGAAGGCGAGTCAGCTAGAGCGTCACTGCAACCACCGTGGATTAGTGACGCTCGAGTCCCCGATAGCCGATAGCTTCAGCCACGTGAGCACAGTCGATTTTCGCTGATCCGGCGAGGTCGGCGACGGTGCGCGCAACTCGCAAGATTCGGTCGAGCCCGCGAGCCGACAGGCGATTGCGCGTTGTCGCTTCGCGCAGCAGCGCCGTAGCCTCCTGGTTGAGCACGCAATAGGTTCCGACCTCGCGTGCTGTCGCTGCAGCGTTGGTGTGTAAGCGGCTCACGCCGTAACGTTTTCGTTGAACGGCGCGAGCTGCTTCGACTCGACTGCGCATCGTCGTGGATGATTCCGAAGGTGTTCGTGTGACAAGTTCATCAAACGGTACACGTGTGACTTCGATGTGAAGATCGATGCGATCGAGCAACGGTCCTGATAGTTTAGCAACATACTTCGCGACCATAGCATCGTCGCAGCGGCAATTCTCGCCGCGCGTGCCGCGAAAGCCGCAAGGGCAGGGATTCATCGCCGCCACCAGCGCAAAGCGTGCGGGGAAAGTGAACGACCCGGCGGCTCGGCCGACGACGATCGAACCTTCTTCGAGCGGCTGGCGCATCGACTCGAGCGCGGCGCGGTTGAACTCGGGCAGTTCGTCGAGGAAGAGCACGCCGTGCTGTGCGAGCGAGATCTCGCCCGGCCGCGGCGCGGCCCCGCCGCCGCAGAGCGCGATCTGGCTGATCGTATGGTGCGGTGCGCGGAACGGTCGCGCGTTTAGAATGCCCGCGCGTTCGCCCTGCGGCAGCAGGCCCGCGACGCTGTAAATCTTGGTCACCTCGAGCGCTTCGCCGGGCGACATCGCGGGGAGTATCGAGGGGAGCCGGCGCGCGAGCATCGTCTTGCCGCAACCCGGCGGACCGACCAGCAGCACGTTGTGTCCGCCCGCCGCCGCTATTTCGAGCGCGCGCTTCGCGTGGCGTTGGCCGCGCACGTCGGCGAAATCGCCCAGCGCTTCAGGACGCGCGCGATACGGCGCCGGCTTTTCGGTGAAGCGAAACTTGGCGCCGTGCCCCTGCACCACGGCGACCGCGTCGAGCAACGCGTCGAGGGCGTAGATCTCCAAGCCCTCGACGAGCGCGGCCTCGCGGGCATTGGCGCGGGGCACGAGCAGTTTGGAGAAACCGGCGCTACGCGCGCCGAGCACCATCGGCAGCAGTCCGCGCACGCCGCGCACCGCGCCGTCGAGCGCGAGTTCGCCGAGCGCGACGAAGCCCTGTAATGCGAGCCGGTCGATCTGCTCGTCGATCGAGAGCAGCGCGAGCGCCAGCGATAAATCGAAGCCCGGACCTTCCTTGCGCACGTCGGCCGGCGCGAGATTGATCAGCAGCTTTCCCGACGGGAAGAGCAAGCCCGAATTGAAGATCGCCGCGCGTACGCGGTCGCGTGATTCGCCTAAGGCGCGGTCGGGCAACCCGATGATCGAAAACGCGGGCGTTCCCGGCGACGAGTCGGCTTCGACGCGAACCACGTAGCCGTCGACGCCCTGCATCGCGGCGGAATGAGCGAGAGCCAGCACGCAACGGCCTCCGCGACATCCATCACGCGGAGGCGCCCGAACGGCAAGTGCTCGCGGCCGCCCGCCGAGCCTCAGCCCTGGCGCGAGGCGGCGGTTTGACTGAAGTGCGGCGGTCCGTCGGGTAGACGATAGATGCGCCCGTCGAGCGTGCCCGTCTGTTTTGTCTCGTCGATCTTGTAGGGTTGCGCGAAGCGGAACGTGACCGGATATCCGCGTTCGTAGGCCTCGAGGATGATCGCATCGGTTTTGACGTTGTCGTGTTGCACGCGGCCGCTGTAGGCCAGCACCGCGAGGTCGTCGTCTTGGCCCGCCAAGTGCTTGAAGCCGAGATCGACCGAACTGCGGTACTCGGCGCCGCTCAAGCGGTCGGAACCGTTCTTGCCGATCGTTGCGGCGTCGACGTAACCGGCGTGCGTGCGCCGCCCGTCGCTCTCGGTAATCGACGACGGGATGACGTCCTGACCGCTCGAGATCGCGACCATTTTGGCGATGTCGACGGCCGCCTCGACGAGTTCGCGCAGCGCGTTCGAGGGCACCGGCTCGACGTCGGCGCTCGTGTCGGGCGCCGGCGCTCGCGAAGCCAGCCATAGCCCGAAGAGCGCGACGGCGATAACCGCCACGACGATCAAGAGAGGAATCAGCGTCTTGCTAGCGAGCATCGTTCACGCTGCGATTTTCGTGCGCGGAAGAGGCGGCGCCTGGCCCGCTGCTCGTCGCCCGAAACGGCGCCGAGGCCCCGCGGGTTCGAGCGCTCACTCCGCCTCGGCTGAGAACACGACCGGGTCGCCCTCCGCATCGAAGCCGACGTCGAAGGCGATCGGCCGGCAACAGACGGGGCAGTCCTCGACGAAGCGCTGTCGCCGGCCGCCGCTCGGATCGACGGCGACGTAGTTCTGCTCGAAGCAGCTCGGGCAGTGGTAAGCGGCGTCGCTTTCCAGCGGCATGGTGCCGGACCGTTCCGGCGCGCTGGGCCGAAGGCCCTTGCCCGGGCGGCCCAAAATCCGCTGCGACGGGCTTTCGCGCGCTGTCCACACGTTGCACAGGCGCGCTCTTCCCGAATGTGGATAACGCCGGAGGCGCACTTGCCGGAATCCCGTCCCGACACGCTCGCGGTCCATGCCGGACGGCTGGAAATCCCCGTCAATACGGCCTCCAGCCCGCCCCTGTTCCAGGCCTCGTCGTATGAATTCGACGACCTCGACGAGGTCGAGCGGGTCTATTCCGGAGAGAGTGCAGGACGCATCTATGGGCGTTATGGCGGGCCAAATGGTGCTCAATTCGAGTCGGCCCTGGCCGAACTGGAAGGCGCCGAAAGCGCGGCGGGCGCCGCGGCGGGCATGTCGGCCATCGACGCCGCGCTGGCCACGCTACTCGCCGGGGGCGGCGGCCTGCTCGCCGGCCGCGAGCTGTACGGCGGCACCTCCGCGCTAGTTGAGAACGATTATCGAAAAGCCGGCGTTCGGGTCGAATACGTCGATCAATCCGATCTCGACGCGGTCGAAGCCGCGCTCGAGCGTTCCCGGCCGAAGGTCCTATACGTCGAGGCGCTGACCAACCCGCTGCTGCACGTTGCCGACCTTCCGGCGCTCGGCCGGCTGGCGCGGGGGAACGGGGCGCGCTTGGTCGTGGACGCCACCTTTGCGACGCCCGTGCTGTTGCGCGCCCTCGATCACGGCGCCGACCTCGTCGTCCACAGCGTCGGCAAATATCTCGGCGGCCACGGCGACGTGGGCGCAGGCGTGCTCGCCGGGAGCGCGGACCTCGTCGAGCCGGCACGCGCCTATCTCGTGCGGCGCGGCGCCGTGATCCCCCATTTCGAGGCCTGGCTGGCCCTGCGCGGCCTGCGGACGCTGGCCCTGCGCATGGAGCGCCACTCGGCCAACGCGCGGGCCGTGGCGGCCTTCCTCGCGGGCCGGCCCGAGGTCGTGGCCGTGCACCACCCCTCGCTGCCGGCTCATCCGCAACACGAGCTGTCGGCCCGGCTCTATCCCCGGGGCACGGGCGGCATGCTGGCCTTCGCCCTCGCCGGCGGCCGAGAGGCCGTGGCCGGGTTTCTCGGCGCGCTCCGCACGGTCGCGGTGGTGCACAGCCTCGGCGAGGTTGCGACCACGATCTCGTATCCACCGAGCGCTTCCCACCGCTACGTCGATCCGGGCGCGCGCGCGAGCCTGGGCGTGGGCGAAGGCACCCTGCGCCTCTCGACCGGCATCGAGGACGTCCGGGACATACTGGACGACCTCTCGGCAGCCTTCGCAGGGCTCCACGGACGCGTCCGCGCAACAGCCGAAACGTGATGCGTACACGTTCGACCGTTATCGCGGTCGCCTTGTTCTCCGTCCTGTGCGGCTGCAACAATTCCGGTTCGGGCAGCGCGGATGCGACGGCTACCCCCTCGCTCTCGATCCTTTCGGTCGGCGCGAGCAAAACGATCGGCGTTTCGATTCAGAACCGCGAGGCGCAGTTCTACCAGGACATGGAAGCCGGCATGAAGTCCGAAGCCGCCAAATACGGTTACAAGATCATCGTCGTCGACGCCGGCCGCGACAATGCAAAACAGCAGAGTCAGGTCGAGGACTTCATCTCGAAGGGCGTCATGGCCATCGTGCTCACGCCGTACGACTCGCAGGCCATCGGCAGCGCCATCACCGAGGCCAATCACGGACACGTCCCGGTGTTTACCGCCGACATCGCCAACGCATCGAAGCAGGGCCTGGTCGTCTCCCACATCGCGAGCGACAACGTGCAGGGCGGCGCGGAAGCCGGCAAACTCATTTGCGCCGCGGTCAAGAGCGGCAGCATCGCGATCATCGACGAGCCCGAGGTCACGAGCGTTCAGGATCGCGTCAAGGGTTTCAAGGCGGCCATTGCGAGCGGTTGTCCCGGCGTGAAGATCGTGGCCGATATCGACGGCGGCGGCGAGCGCGCNNGGCTCGATGTACGGCGACGCGATCCAGCATCCCGATCAAATCGGTATGGAGACGATCGACGCCATTCACGGTTTCTTCACCGAAGCGAAGATTCAGACGCACATCTCGGTGCCCGTCGGCACGTACACGAAGGCGGACGCCAAGTAGATCCGGTGACGCCGCCGTTCCTGCGCATGCACGGGATCGTCAAGACGTTCCCCGGGGTGCGCGCGCTCGACGGCGTTTCGCTCGAGGTCGCCTCGGGCGAAGTGCANNGCGCTCGTCGGCGAGAACGGCGCGGGTAAATCGACCCTGATGAAGATCCTCGCGGGCGCGACGCGCGCCGACGAGGGTAGGATCGAATTGGACGGCAACGCCGTCTCGATCGACGGTCCGCGGGCCGCCGAAGCGCTGGGCATCGGCATGATCTATCAAGAGTTCAACCTGGTTCCGGATCTCGGCGTAGTCGAGAATATCGTGCTCGGCCACGAGCCGCGACGCGGCCTTTGGCTCGATCGCCGCGAAGCGTCGCGCCGCGCCGCGGCGGTGTTGCACGACCTCGGCATCGCGCTGCCGCTCGAACTCCCCGCGCGACGCCTCTCGGTGGCGCAACAGCAGATGGTCGAGATCGCCAAGGCCCTGGCCCGCAAGGCGCGCCTGCTGGTCATGGACGAACCGACGGCCGCGCTGACCGAGCGTGAGATCGACGCGCTCTTCGGGCTGATCGCGAAGCTCAAGGCGCAGGGAGTTGCTCTGATCTACATCTCGCACAGGCTCGAGGAGTTGCCGCGCATCTCGGACCGCGTCACCGTCATTCGCGACGGCCGGACGATCGAAACGCGGCCGACGGCGCAGATGCCGCAAGCGGATCTGGTGCGCCTGATGGTCGGCCGGTCGTTGGCGGCGCAATTTCCCGAGTTGCCCGCGGTGCCCGCGGACGCACCCTCTGCGTTGCGCGTTCGCGGCTTGACCTCGGAGCGGGTGCGTCGCGGCCTGGATCTGGAAGTGCGCGCGGGCGAAATCGTCGGTTTGGCCGGACTCGTCGGCGCGGGCCGCACGGAGATCGTGCGCGCGATCGCGGGCGCCGACGCGCCGACGGCGGGCAGCATCGAGGTCGCGGGCAAACCCGTGGTCGTTCGTGGTCCGCACTCGGCGATCGAGGCCGGCATCGCGCTGATCACCGAGGACCGCAAGGCACAGGGCCTCGTGCTGGGCATGAGCGTGCGCGAGAACACGACCCTCGCGCACCTCGACGCGTACGCGCGCGCCGGCTTCGTCGATCGCCGCGCTGAGGCGGCGATCGCGGCTCGCGAGATCGAGGAACTGCGCATTCGCACGCCGGGCAGCGAACAGAGCGTGCGCAATCTGTCGGGCGGCAACCAACAGAAGGTCGTGCTCGCCAAGTGGCTGATCGGCGCGGCCAAAGTGTATCTGTTCGACGAACCGACGCGCGGGATCGACGTCGGCGCAAAGGCCGAGATCTACGCGCTCATGCTGGAACTGCTCGCGCGCGGCGCCGGCATCGTGATGGTCTCGAGCGAACTGCCCGAGGTGCTGGGCATGTCGCATCGCGTGTTCGTCGTTCGCGAAGGCGCGATTCGCGCGGAGTTCACGCGCGCCGAGGCCACGCCCGATGCGGTGATCGCGGTCGCAACCGGCGCCGGCGCGGGTGCGGCGGCGTGACTTCCCCCCGCACGCTGCTGCTCCGCACGCTCGGCCTCGTGCTGGGCCTGGCCGTGCTCGTCGTGGTCATCAACGTTTTCGCGCAAGGTTCGTTTCTGACGCCGGGAAACCTGACCAACGTTCTGCGTCAGATCACCTATAACGCGATCCTGGCGGTGGGTCAGACCTTCGTGATCATCACCGCCGGCATCGATCTCTCCGTCGGTTCGTTGATCGAGCTGACCGGCGTGGTGATGGCGACCTTCGCCAACGCCATGCCCTTCGGGGGCGTGGGCTTGATCGTCGCGACGCTGCTGGTGGGCCTCGCGGTGGGTTGCAGCGCGGGCTTGATCAACGCGCTGCCCGTGGTCAAGCTCAACCTGCCGCCGTTCATCACCACGCTGGCCATGATGTTGATGGCCCGCGGCCTGGCGTTCAAACTGGCGCACGGACGTCCGATCCCGATCAATTCGAACGCGTTCGACGGCATCGGCACGGGCTTTCTGTTCGAGGGCCTGCTCAAGCCGCTGGGCCTCCCGGGAATTCCGATCGCCGTGTTGTGGATGGCGGTCATCGTCGTCGTCTTCGCCATCGTGCTGACCCGCACGCGGTTCGGCCGGTACGTCTTCGCCATCGGCGGCAACGAGGAGGCCGCGAGGCTCGCGGGCATCAACGTGGGCTTGGTCAAGACGATGGTCTACGTGATCTCGGGCGGCTGTGCCGCGGTCGCGGGCCTGCTCTACATGGCCCGCTTTTCTTCCGGCTCGCCCAACACGGGCATCGGCTCGGAACTGCAATCGATCGCGGCCGTGGTGGTGGGCGGCACCTCGCTGATGGGCGGGCGCGGCGGCATCGTGGGCACGTTCTTCGGCGCGCTGCTCATCGGCTTGCTCAACAACGTGATGAACCTGCTGAACATCGAATCCTACACGCAAGAGATCGCCTTGGGTGCGGTCATCTTGATCGCGGTCATCGTGGACGAACTGCGTAAGCGCTATCTGACGCTCTAGCCGCCCTACGGCTCCTAGTAGGTGACTTCCTCGACGTTGACTTTGGGCATGCTCGGCGATTTTTGGGCAAGGATTTTGCCCTTGTGGCCTTGCACGCCGATGATCACGTCGCAGGCCGCGTTGGCGGCGATCTGCTCGATCGCCCGGCCCAGCGGCGCGCCGGAATACTTGCCTTCGCGATAGGCGCCCACCACGATCAGGTGGGCGTCCCGCTTCTTGGCCAAGTCGAGCACGCCTTGACTGACCTGCCGGGCCGGAATGACCTCGGTCTCGATCTCGACGTTGCGCTGGCGCGCGATCGCTTCGGCCGTCGCGAGCACGCCGAGCGCTGCGCGCCGCTCGACCTCCATCTCGGCGCCGACGGGCAGCGTCAACGGCACCTCGATGATGTACGCGGCCAGCAGTTGAGCGCGCTCCTTTTGGGCGAGCCGCGCCGCGAGTGCCATCATGTGTTCGGAGTGGATGTCGCTCGAGAAGACCACGATGATGCTGCCGACGATATCTTCGATGTCGCGTTCGGTCTCGCGGGCGGCGCGCTCGGCAACCGTCGTCGGCGGGTGCAGCATCCAGTACACCGTCGACGCGATCGCGACGACCACGAACAGGCCGAGCAGCAGCCCGATCAGGTGCGGTTGCGAATCGCCGGGCGTCACGAGGGTTTCCGCGCGGCGCGGAATTCGCGCCAGCGCACGACGCCGAGCGCGATCAAGGCGAGGCCGAGCACGTAGGCGGGCAATGCTTCGAGCTTGAGCCCGACCGAAGCGATCGTCCGGTAGAGCGTGATCGCGCCGAGCACGGCGGCCGCGGCGCCGATGCCGACCCGTGTCCGCGCGTAGCCCTCGGAGCGAACGACGTTCCTCATGCGCTTCCGGCCTTGGCGCGCTGTTCGTCGACCGCCTTCAAATTGGACAGGTACTCGTCCATCAACTCCAGCTCGCCCGCTTCCTGGAGTATTTTGGTTTGCTGGTTGCGCCAATCGTGCGGGCGCGAACGGAACATCGGATAGCCTTTGTAGCGCCGGTAGGCCAGATACCCG
The DNA here is from genome assembly GCA_003136655.1 of Vulcanimicrobiota bacterium. Classification (GTDB taxonomy): domain Bacteria; phylum Vulcanimicrobiota; class Vulcanimicrobiia; order Vulcanimicrobiales; family Vulcanimicrobiaceae; genus Hesperobacter; species Hesperobacter lustricola. Next base: position 60,046 of record PLFC01000102.1, on the reverse strand, counting down.
AAGATGCCCAGCACGATCCACGAGGGGCCCGCGATGCGCCCGATCACGTGGGTCAGCATGACGAAGAACAGGATGGAAAAGATGCCCAGGAAGCCGACCACCGCAACCAGCGGGAATTCGACGCGCGCGCCCCTGTAGGTAAACGGTATGTTGAAGGGCATCTTGAACTTGCGCGGGACGGCCGGATCGTTGAGGCGCAGCGAGATCAAGGCGAGAAAGACGAACGAGTAGCTCGCCGCCGCGCCGAACGCGTAGAGGTCGCCCAGGAACGTGATGCCGTCTTCGCCGCGGAATAAGCGCGCGTAGACGTCCTTCGAGCCCGGCGAGATGCTGGGCAGTGCGGCGAAGATCAATTCGAGGATCGCGAAGCCGCAGAAGATCGCGATGGATACGGCCGGCGTACGAAACTTCGGGTGAACGCTACGGAAGAGGCTGGGCAGCAAGCGCGCCTGGCTCATCGCGTAGGCGATGCGCGAAGAACCGAACACGCCCGAGTTGCTCGAGATGAGCAGCAAGATCGCGCCGAGCACGGGCACGTAGAGCGCGGCCAGCGCGCCGTAATAGGGCACGAGCGAGGCCAGCACTTGGACCGACGCGCCGTTGTTGTCTTCGTTGCCCAGGAAGGCCCAGAGCTGCTGCTCGTGACCGTGCGCGTCGAGCGGCAGGGCGTGCGCCGGCTGCATGCCCAGCGCCAGGTTCGAGTACGAGAGCGCGAAGATCAAGATGGTCAAGATCAGGCTGATCGAGGTTCGCGGTATCACCGAAGCCGGCCGTTGCGTCTCTTGCGCGGCCTGCGAGATCGACTCCAACCCGACGAACGAGATGATCGCCAGCGACACGCCGTTCATCAGGTTGAACGGCGTCGGCCAACTGGTGTGCATCGTGTGGATCAGCAACTCGGGCCGAAAGGCGAAGACGAAGCCGAAGAAGAGGATCGCCGTTTCGCTCGCGATGTCGAGCCCGCTGACGACTTCGTTGAACGCCGAACTCTCGCGAACCCCGATGAAGTTGAGCGTGGCCAGTCCGACGATCAGCAAAAGTACGGTCCAGAAGTGCGTCCAGGGGTGAATCGTGAAGGCCAAGATCGGTAGGAGTTTGCTCAGGTAGTCGATGCAGCTCCACGCGAACAGCGTGATGTCGATCGTAAAATCGAGCAGCACGGCCCAGCCCGCGATGAAGCCGAAGATGTCGCCGAGGCCGCGCATGACGAAATACTGGCCGCCGCCGGCGACGGGATAGGCGGCGGCGAGTTCGGTGTAGGCTAAGCCGACGCAGACGTAGACGACGCCCGCGAACAGGAACGCGACGTTGGAAGCGCCTGCGGCCGCGCCCAGCACCAAGCCCAGGCCGACGAAGATGTCGGCGCCGACGTCGGAGTAGCCCCACGAAAACGAACCCCAGGGTGTAACCGAGCGGCGCAGAGTCGGCGTCGCGGGTGCCGCCGCCGTGAGTTGTGCCGTTCCCGCGCTATCCGCCATCTGACGCGCTTATGCCCATCCGCACGAGGCGGAACGGTGCCCTTCGCCTCTTGGGAAATCCTGCGTTCAAGCGAATGCTCCGCGGTGATGGGCGATGCGCCCGCCCTCGAAGGTTATCACGTCGAAGCGAACTTCCGTCGCTGCAGGGAAAAACTGGAGATAATCTGCGGCCAGGGTCCGGATGCGCGCGCGTTTTCGGGCATCGACCGCTCCGAGGGCCGAACCGAACGTGCGCCCGCCGCGAGCCTTGACCTCCACGAACACCAGCACCGGCCCATCGCGCGCCATGATGTCGATCTCGCCGCCAGGGCCGCGCGCGTTGCGGCGCAGGATGCGGAAACCGATCGACTCGAGGTAACGCGCCGCGGCCTCTTCGCCCGCGCGCCCCCTGGCGGCCCCGCCGCTCACGCGGGTTCGAAATCGAACAGCGACAGGGCGGCGTCCACGCGGAGAAAGCCGCGGCGATGGTGCGCGCACGGTCCGTGCCGGGCCAGCGCGTCGATGTGCTGCGCGGTCGCGTAGCCCTTGTGGTCGGCGAAGCCGTACTCGGGATGTAACCGGTCGAGCTCTACCAGAAGCCGGTCGCGATGGACTTTGGCCAAGATCGAGGCCGCCGCGACGCTCGCGCACTTCGCATCGCCTTTGATCACGGGCAGTTGTTCGCCGCGATAACAGTGCAAGCGCACGGCGTCGGTCAAGAGATAATCGGGCAGCGCCGGCAACGCGGCGAGGGCTCGCTCCATCGCGAGCAGGCTCGCGTGATAGATGTTCAAGCGTTCGATCTCGTCGACCGATGCCTCGCCGATGGCCCAGGCCGTCGCGCGTTCTTTGATGACCTCGGCGAGTTCGATGCGCAGCGCCGGCTTGACGCGCTTCGAATCGTCGAGTCCGCGCAGCATCAACGGCCCGGCGAGCACGACGCAGGCGGCGACCACCGGCCCCGCCAGCGGACCGCGACCCACCTCATCGATGCCGCCGATTGCGCGAAAGCCGCGTTCGAGCGCGGCGCGCTCGTACGCGTGCAAACGGTTCAAGCGTCTGCGTTCGCGCTCGCGCGCGAGGCGGCGTTTGCGCGCCGCCTCCTGCGCCGCCGCGCTCACTCCGGAGCCTCCAAGGTCAAGCGGCCGAAGCGGCCCTCGTTGTAATCCTTCATGTACGCCCAGGCCGCGTTGTGCATGTCGACGAGATTACCGCGGCGCACGAAGCCGCGCGATTGCGCATATGTTTCCAAGTCGGGAACGGCGTCGAAACCGCGCTCGCGAGCCCAGGCCGCGAAGCGCGTGACCACGTCTTCGGCGTCGAAACGCGCGCGCGGCACCGCGCCGATCATGGCGAGCTTCCACTGCGCTTCGGGCGTATCGATCTTGGGCACGAGGATGCCCGCCGTGTCGATCAACTCCAACGTTTCGGTCACCCGAAACCATTGCGGCGCGCGGGTCACGCCGGCGCGATCTTCGGTGCGGGCCACGTTCTTGCCCACCAGCGCGTTGATCAGCGTCGATTTGCCCGCGTTGGGGATGCCGACGACGATCGCCCGCGCGGTGCGGTGTTGCGCGGGAAGCGCGGCGAGCGCGGCTTTGAGGCGCGCCGCTCCGCCGCGTTCCTTGGCATGCACGGCGAGCGCGATGCGGCCGGCGGCGCGATACCGTTCGAGCCAGGCTTCGGTCTGGAGCGGGTCGGCGAGGTCGTCGCGGGTCAGCACGAGCAGGCGCGGTTTGCGCGCCGCCAAGCGTTCTAATGCCGGATTCGCTCCGGCACCCGGCACGCGCGCGTCGACGGCTTCGATGACCACGTCGACGATGCGCAAATCTTCGGCGAGACGACGCATCGCCTTGGCCATGTGACCGGGATACCACTGGATGGTGGCGGTCATCGAATGGCACCGGCGCGCTCGAGCGGCCACACCGCAAAGACCGCGCGGCCCACGATGTCGTCGGCGGGCACGAAGCCCCAGAAGCGCGAGTCGTCGCTATTGGCGCGGTTATCGCCCAAAACGTAGTACGCACCCGGCGGCACGGTCACGGCCGCGGCGCTGCGCGCGTCGCGAAAGCGCACGTAGGGTTCGGTCAGTTCCGCGCCGTTCACGAAGACGATGCCGCGCCTGATCTCGATGCGGTCGCCGGGTACGCCGATGAGGCGCTTGAGGTAGACCGACGGCGCCGAGCGCTCGTGCCGAAAGGCCACGACCTCGCCGCGTTGCGGCGTAGCTCCGAGGTGATATGCGAGCGCGTTGATCAACACGTACTCGTCGGAGTCGATGCGCGGTTCCATCGAGAGACCACTGACTTGACCCGGACGCACGCCCGCGATCGCGTAGATCAGGACGGCCAGGAGCGCGAGTTGCCACGCGAGGTTCGCCGCCGATCTCCATCGGACGTGAGGCGACAGCACGCCTGACGCTTCTGCGCTCGCGCGCAGGCTCCCGTGCGCTAACGGCGTTCGCTGCCGTTTAGTGCAGGATGCGAATGCGGTCGAGCGGCCAGAAGAGCAAGAACGCGTGGCCCGTGAAGCCCGCCTTCTGACCCTTTTGCGGCCCGGCGTAGAACGTGCCGCCGGTCTGTGCGAAGCCCCAAATGTGCGAGTCGTCGGAATCGTTTCGATTGTCGCCCATCATGAAATAGCAGCCTTCGGGAATGCGATCGGGCGCTTGCCACTTATCCCGGGGCGGGATGTTGGCTTGCGCGGGGTCGAGCGCCACGCCGTCGACGTAGATCCCGTAATTCTTGATTTCCAGCTCGTAGTTGGGCCGTTGGGCGATGTACGGCTCGTCGAGCGGCTTGCCGTCGCGGTAGACAATGCCTTCGTGGATGCGCAGATTCTCGCCGGGGCTTCCGATCAGCCGTTTGATGAAATCGTTGGTGCTCGCGATCGCGGGCGTGAACACCACGATGTCTTCATCGTGCGGTTTGCTCAAGCGGTACTCGAATTCGTTGACCAGCAGCACGTCGTGAATCTGCAGCGTCGGTTCCATCGAGCCCGACGGGATGAAGAAGGTTCGAACGACGAACGTGATCAGGAAGAGCGCCACGAGCCCGGCCACGATGAACGCGTCCAGGTATTCCTTGATGACGACCGAGAGCGGCGGTTGTACCTCGGCGCTCGCGCCTTCGGTGCTGGACGCGGCGGCATCGCCTTCGAGCGGCGGCAACGCGGCGCTGCCGGCGCCGATCTGGACCGGCCGCAAGGATATGGCCACCCGGGCCACGCCGAGCAGGCAGATGAGTCCGAAAAGCTCGAGGGGGGTCACGGCGCCTGCAGCGCTAGCGCGCGACTTTCTTTTCTTTGATGCGGGCGGCCTTACCGATCTTGTCGGAGAGATAGTAGAGCCGGCTGCGGCGCACGATGCCGCGCTTGGAGACTTCGATCTTTTCGACGCGCGGGCTGTGCACCAGGAACGACTTCTCGACGCCGACGCCGTGCGAGATGCGCCGCACTGTGATCGATTCGCCGATGGCGCCGCCCTTGCGGACGATCACCACGCCCTCGAACATCTGGACGCGCTCTTTGCCGCCCTCGACGATCTTGGAGTAGACCTTGACGGTATCGCCCGGACGGAAGTCCGGCACGTCGGACTTGAGTTGCTCTTTCTCGAGGAGGTCGATGACGTTCATAGCTTTCCTGGTTCCGACGTTCTGCAGCATCCGCGGGCGCGAAGCGGCCCGGGGCCCTCTCGGGGACAACCCCGCGATAATATCACGGCCGGGGCGGCCCGTCCAGGTCCGGGCGGCGCGCGGCCGTCCTGGCCCGGGACTGTTCGCGGCGCCAGGCCGCGATTTTGGCGTGGTCGCCGGAAAGCAGGACCTCGGGAACGGCCTCGTCGCGGAAGGTCGGCGGACGGGTGTAGGCCGGCGCGTCCAAGCTCGCCCCGGTGAACGATTCGGCCTCGAGCGAGGCCGGGTTCAAGGCCCCGTCGAGCAGCCGAACCGTGGCATCGAGGAAGGCCAGGGCCGGAATTTCGCCGCCGGTGAGCACGAAATCGCCGAGCGACACCTCCTCGGCCCCGTAGAGCGTCACCAGCCGTTCGTCGATGCCCTCATAGCGCCCGCAGACGATGATCAGGCGTTCCAGCCCGGCGAAGTGCTCCGCGTCGGCCTGGCGGAAGGAGCGGCCGGCGGGCGAGGTCACGATGAGCGCGCGGCGCTCCTCGGGCGGCGCTTCGGCGAGGATGTGGTCGAGGATCCGGGCGATCGGCTCGACCCGCATGACCATGCCCGGTCCGCCGCCGTACGGCCGGTCGTCGGCGCGTTCGGCCGGGCCGAGCGCGTCGAGCACGTTGTGCAGCCGCACGTCGACCAGGCCCCGCTCGCGAGCGCGGCCCAGGATCGACAGCGAGACCGCCGGGCCGAGCAGTTCGGGGAAGAGCGTAACGACCTCGACTCGTAACATCTGCCGGGATGAGTTCTTCGCGACCGCGCCTCGGGCCGTTCGATTTCCGTGGATGGTTCGCCGGGCCGCCCGCGGCCCCGGACGCCTTCGCCCGGGCGGTCGTGCTCCTGGAGCGCGGCAGGCCGGGCGAGGCGCTCGTGGCGTTGGAGGAGGCGCTGCGCGAAGCCGCCGACGAGCCGGCCCGGGCGCTGGTGCACAACAAGCGCGGCGTGGCGCTGCGCGCGCTCGGCCGTGCCGATGCGGCGTTCGAAGCGTTCTGCGTCGCGCTGGAATGCCACGAGACGTCGGCGCCGGCGCTCGTCAACGTGGGCAACGCGCTGTTGGAGTCGGGGCATGCCCGGGACGCGGTCGACTACTATCGCGCCGCGCTACGCGCGGACGGGACCTATGCGCTGGCCCACTCCAACCTGGCCGCGGCGCTGCGCGCGCTCGGCGACCGCGCCGGCTCGGTCAGAGCGTTGCGTGCGGCGGAGCGAGCGGCGGGGCGGCGATCCCCTGGACCTGCGTGATCTCCTCGAGGTATTCGAAGAGTTGGGGCAGCGAGATCTTGTCGAGTTCGCTCCGTTCGCCGATGCCGTCGCCGGCGTCGCCTTCGTCGCGCAGGTAGCATCGCGTCTCGACGTCGCCGGGCGACTCCGAGAGAAATGAGACCGCGAAGCCCTTGCCCATCGTCTCGTCGTAGATGCGCATCGCCGACGGGTTCAGGATTTCGATCGAGTGGGTGGAATTGTGCGCGTCGAAGATGGTGATCGTCAGGTAATCCCGGTTGACGACCTCGATCGACCCGACGACGAACGTGTTCTTCGTGGAGAAGAACTCGTGGCCGCGCCGGTTGCGCGAAGAAATTTCGTAGAAAACCCGGTGCCGGACGAATCGGCCGAGAATCTTCCGAAGGGTCGAAATCGAAGCCAGCGTCTCGGTCCGATTGCCGCGCGTGTAGATGATCTTCAAGAAGCCGACGCCTGCCCTTCGAGTAAGCTGATCCATGCTCGCCGCGGTTGGGGGACCACTGAAATTGGCCGTCCGAGGTAAGGAACCCTTTGCTTTCACCGGTTGACATGATCGTGATCGGAGCGGCGGCGCTGCTCTTCTTTGGTCCCGATCAATTGCCGAAGGTTGCCCGCAAGGTCGGCAACGTCGTGCGCGAAGTGCAACTCACCTCGCAGTCGTTCATCCGAGAGATGGAGCGTGCGGCCGACGAAGCGGAGACGCGCGAACCCGCTCGCAGCCCCGTCGAACACTATGCGGACCCGACGCCGGCGCCGCATCCCGCGGTCGCCGAGCCCGGGCCCGTACACGGTGAAACGCCGCCCGCGCCCTGAGCCGGCGCGGACAGAGCCTAGATGTTGAAGCGCCCGCGCAGTTCGTTGAGGCGCGATTCGACCAGCGTGCGAACCTGCTGGTGCAGCCGGTCCTTCTGGTCCTCGGGAAGACGCGAGTAAATCAGGTACCCCGCCGCCGAGACCACGCCCCCGACCACGCCCGCCAGGAGCGTGCGCGAAGCTTCCTTGCCCGTTGAAGCCGGCGGGAGGTTGTTGCTGCTGTTGCTCGACGAGTGCGTTTCCGGCCCGTCGTTGATCGGCTTGTAGATGTCCGTCATGGTCTCTTGTACTTCGCTACGGCTGCCGGTGTTTACCCGTCGTCCGAAAGGCCCGTCTCGGTGCGTGCGACTGCGACTTTTACGTGAGCCGGAAATTGCGCGGCGAGGGTTTCGATCGAGCGGGCGACCGTCTCGACGATCGCTCGGACCGCGGTGTCGTCGCGCGCGGCCTCGGGCCAGGCGAGGGTCAGGTTCCCGGAACGCCTCGAGCCTTCGACCGCGACGCCCGCGACCTGGTCGAGGCCCAGCCAGGCCGCCTGCAAGAGCGTCGAGACCGCGGCGCAGACCACGTCCTGGCCCGCATCGGCCCAGCCGGCGTGGCCCGAGGCAAAAAACGAAGACAGCCGCTCGCGACTGTCTCGATGGACCGTTACCTCGACCACGGCGCGCCTCTTACGAGGGCAGCTCGATCTTGTCGATGCGCACTTCGGCGTACTGCTGGCGGTGGCCGGTCAGTTTGCGCTCGCGCTTCTTCGGCTTGTACTTGAAGACCAGGATCTTCTTCGCCTTGGCTTGGCGGATGACGGTACCCTTGACCTGGGCGCCCTCGACGTGCGGCCGGCCCACGGTGACGTGCGCGCCGCCGGCGCTGGCCAAAATGACCTTCTCGAAAGCGATCTCCGAGCCGACTTCCGCCGAAATGGCGTCGCAGCGAATGGTCTCACCCTCGGTCACGCGGAACTGCTTGCCGTCCGCCTCGATGATCGCGTACATAACCGGTAGACCTTACCATACGGGGGTCACCGTGTCAAAAGGACGGACCCTCCGTCGGCAGACCCGGCGCGCGCCAGTTCGGCCCGCTGTTTCGCCGTTAGGCCCGCGCACACGAGGTCGTACGAGAGCGAGACCAGGTGCCGGACCTCCTTCGCGGGCACGTCCGCATCGAGGCGAACGCTGATCCAGAACCTCTTGTCGAGATGCGAGCGATGGCCGACCCCCGCGTACTTCTCGCGGAGGGCCGCAGCCAACGCCGGATCGCACTTCAGGATCACGTCCTCGACCCCGCGGACGGACAAGATGGCAAACATCTTGCCCATCACCTTGTAGATGACGACGAGCGGCGGCGCGCTTTTGCCGGGCGCGAACGGCTTGCCCTCCGCGCCGGGCTTCGACTCGATCAAGGCTTTGACGGCGGCGGTGCGCTTGCCCAGCTTTGCCGCGCCGGTCTTTGCAGCGGAATCAGACATGCCGGTGACGGAGCCGGTTTTTCATTTGTGGCCCGGCCCCTCTCGCGGGGCGGGCACGAGCGTCCTTAAGCTGCGGCCGAGGCTTGGGCCGGGCCGTCGTCGAGCCGCAGGGTCAGGCACTTGGCCGAACCGCCCGCTTTGTGAAACTCGCCGAGGTCCGTCTGGAAAATGCGGTAACCGGCCGCGTTGAGCCGCGAGCGCAGCGCGGGTGAAGCGTGATGCATCACGAGCGCATCGCCGATCTCCACGGAATTGCAAGCGAAGGCCAGCGCATCTTCGAGCGCGATCTCGATCAGGTATTCGCGCTCCACGGAGCGGCGCAACTGCTGCAACGCGTGCGGCGAAAATGCGTCGGGATAATACATCACGTGGCCGCTGCCCAGCGCGCACAGTGCGGTATCGAGATGGTAGAAGCGTTCGTCGACGAGCAGCAACGGTAAGGTGCGCACCGGCAGCGTTTCGCCCAATTGCAATGCGGCGGCGCGCTCGCTGCGCCAACCGTATCCCGCATAGAGGATGGGCCGCACGCGATCGAACAGCGCATCGCCCGCGCCTTCGAAGAAGGTCTGTTGCAGCGAGGTCGTGGCGAAGCCGTGCCGCGCGAGCGCCGAGCGGTAATGCGGCTGCTCGCGGCGCCGTTGCGGATGCCGGAAGGTGCTCGTGATCGCGAGTTTTCCGCTGATGAGCGCTGCGTTTGCGGTGAACACGAGGTCGGGAACGTGCGGCTGCGGATCGAGCGTCACGATCTCGACGTCGCCCGCGCATTGCAACACTTCGACGAGCCGCTCCCATTGGCGTGCGGCGTCGGGCGTGGCGAGCCCGACGTTTCGCGACATCCAGGGATTGATGTCGTATGCGATGCGGTACTCGGTCGGCGGACACATCAGCAGCGTCGTCTTCATCTCAGCGACAGCGTAGCGCCTCGCGAGCGCCCGGACTATCGACGTTCGTAACGCGTGAAGGTCCTGCGACCGGCCCGAATGGCGCACCTGCGGGAATGGTGCGCTAGGTAGGCGCACGTTGGGTGCTTATGCGTTTGCCCGCGTTCCGCACGGGGCTGCTCTGGGGCGCGGTCTTGCGTCTGGCCTTGCTGCCCTTCCCGGGCTTCGGCGGCGACGTGACGGCCTTCGAGCATTGGGCTCTGGCCTTGGCCCGCGGCGGAGCGCGGGCGATCTACCTCGATCCGGCCGTGCGGCCCCCGGTCGACTACGTGCCCGGGTACCTCTACGTCCTCTGGGGCATCGGCAAACTGCACGACGCCCTCTTCGGCGCGGCCTCGGTCGCGGGCGGTCTCGTTTTCCGAATCGCGATCAAGACGCCGGGCGCCGCCGGCGATCTCGTCTTGGCCTGGGTCGTGTACCGCATCGGCTGCCGCTTGCGCGGCGAGAACGGCGGCCGCGCGGCGGCGGCGATCGTCCTCTTCGCTCCGCCCTTTTGGCTGGTCTCGGCGTATTGGGGTCAGATCGATGCCCTCGCGGCCATCCCGTTCGCCTTGGCACTTTGGTGTGCGCTCGAGGACCGCGCCGTCTCAGCGTGGATACTGCTGGCCGCGGCGCTCCTGATCAAGCCGCAGGCGCTGCTCTTCGCCCCCGTGCTCGCGCTCTGGCAGTGGCGGCGCCTGGGCCCGCGCGCATTGCTGGCCTGGGGCGCCGGGGGTGCGGCCGCGTTCGTGCTGGCGTATTTCGTCGCGCTGCCCTTCGCGCCGGCATCCGGACCGCTCCAGGTCGTCGGCTGGCTCGCGGGGCGCTATGCCTCGGCCTTGGAAAAGATTCCGTTTGCGACGGTCAGTGCGTTCAATCTCTATTCGATCGCCTGGCCGCCGTTTCACAGCGATGCGACGCCCGTGCTCGGCGTGCCCGTTCGCTACTGGGGCTTGCTGCTGACCGCACTCGCCGTGGGTTTTGCACTGCGGCAGTTACGCGACAACGAGCGATCGCTCGTGCTCGTGACGACCGCTGCGCTCACCGCGCCCTACGTGCTCGCGACGCGCATGCACGAACGCTATCTCGTTCCGGCGCTGGTTGCGGGCACGCTGGCGGCGTTGGTCGAGCGCAGCGTCGGCTGGATCGTGGCCGGCTTCGGCACGATCTTCACGCTCGATGTGGTGGCAATTCTCGCGGGCCTGCAGAGCGGCGCGCACCACCCGCAGGTGCTCGCCGTGGTGCATCTGCTCTCGGCGGGCAACGTCGTGCTCTTCGCGCTGTTATTGGCTAGAGTTCGTCAGGCTTCGACGTAAACGTCGTCGCCCTCGACGCGCACCGGGAAGGTTTCGACGGGCACGATCGCCGGTAAGGTCAGCGCCGCGCCGGTGGTGACGTCGAAATACGCTCCGTGACGCGGGCACATGATGCGGCAGCCGTCGAGTTCGCCCTGATCGAGTTCGCCGCCGTCGTGCGTGCAGACGTCTTCGATCGCGTAGAGCGTTCCGGCGACGTTACAGAGCAAGACCGCGGTCGCACCGGCGACGACGCGTTTGGTCGTGCCCGGCGCGATCGCCGAACGTTTGGCGACGGGTCTCAGCCGACGGCGCCTTCCATCTCCATCTTGACCAGGCGATTGAGTTCGACCGCGTATTCCATCGGCAGCTCCTTGACGAAGAAGTCGAAGAACCCGTTGACGATCATCGCCGTCGCATCGGCTTCGCTGAGCCCGCGGCTCATCGCGTAGAACAGTTGCTCTTCGCCGATCTTCGAGACGCTGGCCTCGTGCTCGACGGTCGAGCGCTGCTCGTTGATCTTCATGGTCGGCTTGGTGTCGCTCGAGGACTGCTCGTCCATGATCAGCGCGTCGCACTTGACGCGCGTCTTCGCGCCGACGGCGCCCGGGAAGATCTCGACGAGTCCGCGATAGGTCGTCTTGCCGCCGTGCGCGCTGACCGACTTATTGGTCACGACCGAGGTCGTGTTCGGCGCGGCGTGGATGATCTTCGCGCCCGCGTCCTGATGCTGTCCCTCGCCGGCGAAGGCCATCGAGAGGATCTCGCCGCGCGCGCCCTCGCCCATCAGGTAGATGGCCGGATACTTCATGGTCAGGCGCGAGCCGATGTTGCCGTCGACCCATTCGACGGTCGCGTCCTTGTACGCCACGGCGCGCTTGGTGACCAGGTTGAAGATGTTGCGATACCAGTTTTGAATCGTCGTGTAGCGGATCGAGGCGCCTTCCATCGCGATCAACTCGACGACNNTCGATGTAGTGAACCTTCGAGCCTTTGTCGGCAATGATCAGGGTGCGCTCGAATTGACCCATGTTTTCCGTGTTGATGCGGAAGTAGGCCTGGAGCGGCGTCTTGACCTCGACGCCCGGCGGCACGTAGACGAACGATCCGCCCGACCACACGGACGAGTTGAGCGCGGCGAACTTGTTGTCGCCGGGCGGGATCACGGTGGCCAGGTACTTCTCGACGATCTCGGGATGCTCGCGTAGCGCCGTATCCATGTCGCAGAAGATCACGCCGTCTTTGGCCAGATCCTCACGGACCGAGTGGTAGACCACTTCCGACTCGTACTGCGCCGACACGCCGGACAAGAACTTGCGCTCGGCCTCGGGGATGCCCAGGCGGTCGAAGGTGCGCTTGATGTCGTCGGGGACGTCGTCCCAGTTGACGCTCTGCTTCTCCGAGGCTTTGACGAAATAATGGATGTCGTCGAAGTCGATCTCGGCCAGGCGCGCCGTGTCGCCCCAGTCCGGCATCGGTTTGGCCCGGAAGATCTCGTACGCTTTCAGACGGAAAGCGGTCATCCAGGCGGGCTCCGCCTTCATCGACGAGATGCGCTCGACGATCTCGCGCGTCAGGCCCTTGGCCGACTTGAAAGCGTACTTGTCTTCGGGATCGTGGAAACCGTGCCGGTAGTCCTCGATCAATGCGTCGTTCGCGCCGGCCTTTATCTCGGTTGCCATATCCCTCACAGGCTACGCTCGGGGCCTCCGATAGTCAAGATATTACCGGGTTTTCTTGAGAATCTCCGTGAGAAGTGCCCTCCAGATGCTTTACAAGGGGGGGAGGGGGGGGTATCATATCCTTCGGACCCGAGACGAGGGCTTGCCTTCATCTCGGGTCTTGCGCCGTAAAAGCGGCTGGGGGGTAGGCACACCCAATGTGCCATCGCGGTGAGACGCACGCCTGTCCGAGATGCTCGGCAGCGCCGGCAAGAGCTCGCCGATAGGTCGGGGACGCAAGTGCACCGCACGCGCCAGCCGACGAGCCTGGAGGTGGGATTTCCCAACCAAACCCGAGGAGACGAAACAAGAATTGGAAGCACGTGGGACGCACATCATCTGCGAGCTGTCGGGTTGCGACGCTCGAGTGCTCACGGATGTCGACCGGGTCCGGTCGATCATGGTCGCGGCGGCCAAAGAGGCCAATGCCGAAATTTTAAAAGTGGCCTTTCACCGGTTTGAGCCTCACGGCGTGTCCGGGGTCGTGGTTATCGCCGAATCGCATCTGTCGATCCATACCTGGCCCGAGTCGGGCTACGCCGCCGTCGATTTCTACACGTGCGGCGACCACACGGATCCCTGGCGCGCCTGCGAGTATGCGGCCCAGGAACTGCATGCCGACTCCATGCTGACGACGGAGGTCAAGCGCGGTATCGCGTCGACCAACGGGCAGTACACGCACGTCGTCCACGAGCACGCGGGCCGGGCGACGGCGAAGCGTTCCGCGTAGATAGATGCGGCCCGAGCCGGGCTCGGGCCGTCAGCAGTAGACCGGCCGCCCGGCCCCGCAGTTCGCGGCCGAGGCAATGAAAAAGGGAACCCTCCACTTGGTACGACTGACCTCGGTCCGTCCGCGCATGTTCGGCGTGGCTGTAGCACTCATCGCACTCGGTCTCGCGGCCTGCGGCAAATCGTCGACGCCGAGCCCCTCGCCGACGGCGACGCCGACCCCGGTCCCCACCGGCACCGTGACGCCCGGGTGCACGACGGCCAGTTCGGGCATCGCCTTCCTGCCCGACGGCGGCGGCGGCTCCTCGTTCCAAGGCATCCAAGTGGTCCACTTCGAGCAGGTCGGCGGTCAGCTCTGTGCGGCCCCGGCAATCGTGCAGGTTCCCTTCCAAGGCTCGGTCGGTCCGTTCTGGATCGCGCCCGACGACTCGTTTGCGGTAGCGGCCTACTCGACGACCGGCGGACCGCCGTTCACCGAGATTCAGGACGTCTGCTGCATCGCGGGCGGCATCATTCCGATCGGCTCGGCATATAACGTGACCCTCGTGCCCACGCCGGCGCCCAGCGTGACCCCAACCGCGGAGCCGAGCATCCTGCCCGTGCTCAGCGACGTGGGCGGCCTTGCCTCCATCGGCTCCGGCTCTTCGGGCGTCGGCGTCGTCGCCGGTTTCGGCAACGGCATTCTAGCGGTGAACTCCTTGACGTTTGCGCCGCCGCAGTTCGGCGGCTTCGCGCCGTACCAGGGCGCAACGCCCGGCCCGGGTTTCCTCGACCGGCCGACGATCGTGACCTCGAACGAGACCCCGCCGACCACGTTGCTCGTGCGCGGCTCCTACGACATCTTAGGCTACCACACGACGCTCGTTGCGACGGGCTATCAATTCAAGCAGGTCTCCCAGTCGACCACGCTCGGCTACGGCACGAACAAGGTGTTGCGCGGCACGGGCGGCATGGCCATCAATCCCGCCAACTCAGCCACCGGCATCGTGATCCAGGCGCCGGGCACCAACAGCATCGCCTCCATCACCAACCTGCCCAGCGCCATCAACGTGGGCTCGATCCTCACGCTGCCCTCGACCCCGCGCTCGGTGACCATCGCCACGGAAGGCAAGATCGCGATCGTCGGGGCCGACGACGGCTTCTACGTGCTCACGGGCGCGAATACGGGCGGTCTGAGCTTCGTGGCGCCCTTTGCGCCCAATCCGGCCGACCCGCGGGCCAACGCGCCGATGTTCGTCGGCTGCAACGGCACCAAGTACCGGATGACCAACGTGACCTCGGTGCGTCTGTCCTCCGATCAGAAGTATCTCGTGGTGGTCGGCTCCCCGCCGGGCCAGAGCTGCCCCGGCGGCTTGAACACGTCGCTGATCGCGCTGCCGTTCAACACTTCGACCGGCATCCAGCCGACGCCGTCGCCGGTGCCCACCAAGGGCCCGACGCCCGCGCCGCCGGCGACGCCGAGCCCGGTGCCGACCGCCGCGCCGACGATGTTCACGCAGAACGGGCTGATCAATCAGCCCGGCGATACGGATTACCTCATCGTCCACTAGATCGTCGGACGAGAGCAGATGCCGAAAACCGAGTACTGGCAGTGGTACGTGGAGCAATTCGCTCCCACGGAAGCGCATCACCATGCGATCGAGGAGACGTACTACGCCGGTCGTACGGAATTCCAACACGTCGCCGTCATCCGCACGCCGGTCTTCGGTAAGATGCTGGTGCTCGACGGCGACACGCAAAGTTCCCAAGCCGACGAGCGCATCTATCACGAGAGCCTGGTGCACCCCGCGCTCGCCGCGCTGGACCGGCGCGACGAAGTCCTGATCCTGGGCGGCGGCGAGGGTGCGACGCTGCGCGAGGTCTTGCGCCGTCCCGACGTCGCCCGCTGCACGATGGTCGACATCGACGGCCAGGTGGTCGATCTTTCCAAACGCTTCTTGCCCGAATGGGGCGACGGCGCGTTCGAGGATCCGCGTGCGCGGGTGATCATCGGCGACGCGCTGGCCTTTCTGCGCGAGGATCGCGAGAGCTACGCGGCCATCATCTCGGACCTGACCGAGCCGCTCGAGGATTCGCCCTCGAATCCGCTCTTCTGCGAAGACGTGTTCGTCGACATCAAGCGGCGCCTGGCCCCCGGCGGGGTCTACGTCTTACAAGCCAGCACCGCCGGTTTTCACAACATGCGGCTACACGCTAAAATGGCCCGCACGCTGCGACGCCACTACCGCTTCGTGCGCTCGTTTTTCACGCACGTTCCGGCCTTCGACAACGATTGGGCCTTCCTCGCCTGCAGCGACGCCGTCGACCTCGCGGGGCTCGAGGCTGCGCGCATCGACGCGTACGTCGCGGGCTTGCGCGGGGAGAATTACTTCTACGATGCGGAGACCCACCGCCGGATCTTCAGCCTGCCGCTCTACCTGCGTCGCGAACTCGCCAAAGACGGTGACGTATTTTGAACGAGTTCATGAGCGACGTCGAGCACGCCATCAGCACCTGGGACAAGCAAAAGGCGAACTTCATCAAGACCCTCGACCTGCACTTGGAAGACGTGGGCGAGGGCAAGGCGCGCATGCGCATGCCCTTCCGCTCGCAGGTGATGAACAACGCCGGCGCGATCCACGGCGGCGCGATCGTGAGCCTCTGCGATACCGCTTTCTGGGTCGCGCTCGCTTCCGTGTACGGCGTCATGCAGCCCACGGCGACCGCCTCGCTCAACTGCAGCTTTCTGCGGCCGGCCTTGCCGCCACACGATCTGATCGCGCATGCGACCGTGCTCAAGCCGGGCCGGCGGATCGTCTACGGTGAGGTGCACGTTTACAGCGGCGAGAAACTCGTCGCACACGCGACGCTGAGCTTCCTGAACACGCCGCTCGACGAACTCGGGAAGCGATCCGGTCACGAAGGAGACGCTTGATGCAAACCCCCGAGACGTTGCGCCGCACCGCGCTGCACGCCGAGCACGTCGCCTTGGGCGGACGGCTCGTGCCCTTCGCCGGTTTCGAGATGCCCGTGCAGTACGCGGGAATCCTCAAGGAGCACGAGGCGGTGCGCAAACGCGCGGGCCTCTTCGACCTCTCGCACATGGCGCAGTTCGAGCTGTGGGGTGAGGAGGCTGCCGCCTGGGCCGACACGCTGACCGTCAACGCGGTCGCAACGATGAAGCCGTTTCAGGCGCGCTACAATCTTTTCACCAACGAAGCGGGCGGCACGCTCGACGACGTGCTGTTCTATCGCTTGCCCGACCGTCTGCTGCTGGTCTGCAACGCGTCCAATGCGGACAAGATGTGGGACTGGTTGCAGGCCCGTTCTTCGCCGGCCGTCAGGCTCGTGAACCATCACGGCTCGCGCGCGCTGATCGCCGTGCAGGGTCCGCGCGCCGTTGAAATCCTCGCGCCGTTCGTCGACATCGACATCGCCGCGTTGAAGTATTACTTCTGCGCGGAAGCCGCAGTCGACGGCGTGGCCGCCGTCGTCGCGCGCACGGGATATACCGGCGAGGACGGTTTCGAACTGTTCGTCTCCGGCGCAGAGGCGCCGGCGCTCTGGCGCCGCCTGCTCGAAGCCGGACGCGCGGCGGGACTCGAGCCCGCCGGCCTCGGCGCACGAGACATGCTCCGGCTCGAAGCGGGCATGCCGCTGTACGGCTTCGAATTGAGCGAGCAACTTTCGCCGCTCGCCGGCGGTCAGGGCTGGGCGGTGAAGCTTTCGAAACCCGAGTTCGTCGGCAAGGCCGCCCTCGCGGCCCAGCTCGAGGCCGACGACTACGCGCGCATCGCCGGATTCGTCATGGACGGCCGCGTGCCGGCCCGCACCGGCTACCCCGTTTTCTCCGGCGACCGGCGCGTCGGCGAAGTGCGCAGCGCCTCGTTCTCGCCCTCCTACGGCGGCCGGAACATCGGCACGGTGCTGGTGGAGAAAGCGGCCGCCGCAGCGGGTACCGAACTCGGCGTCGAAATCAGGGGTACCGTTCACGGCGCGCACGTGGTGCCGCTCCCGTTCTACAAGCGCTCCTAAGAAAGGAACAGCATGGCGCAGCCCGAGGGTCTTCTCTATAGCAAGGAACACGAGTGGACGAAGATCGAGGGTGACCTCGCGACCGTCGGCATCACCGACTACGCCCAAAACTCGCTCGGCGACATCGTCTACGTCGAATTGCCGCGGGTCGGACAGGTTCTGAAGCAACATGCGAGCGTCGGCGTCGTCGAATCGGTGAAGGCCGTCTCCGACCTGTTCACGCCGGTCGGGGGCGAGGTCGTCGAGATCAACGGCGCGCTCGAGGGGGATCCGGCGCTGGTCAATCGCGAGCCCTTTGCGGGCGGCTGGCTCTACAGGGTGCGCGTCGCGGATGCGAGCGCGCCCGAGGGCTTGCTCTCACCGGCCGATTACGAGGCGCTGGTCGCCGAAGGAGCACACTGACGCAGGCTTAGGCCGGCGTAAGCACCATGTACACACCGCACACGGAATCGGAAATACGCGAGATGCTCGCGGAGACCGGCGCGAACTCGCTCGACGAACTCGTCGCCGTTCCGCCGGCAATCGCGATCAAACGCCCGCTCGAGCTTCCCGACGCCCAGCCCGAGACGACGCTCGTCCGCACGATGGAAGGCTATGCGGCGCGCAACGAAGCGCTCGGATATTCGTCGTTCCTGGGCGCGGGCGCGTACCGTCACTACTGCCCGCCGGTCGTGATGTCGCTGGCCATGCGCGGCGAGTTCGTCACGTCGTACACTCCGTATCAGGCCGAGTATTCGCAAGGCTACTTGCAGGCGATCTACGAGTGGCAGAGCTATATCGCGCTGCTGACCGGGCTCGACGTCGCCAACGCCTCGGTGTACGACGGTGCCACGGCGCTTGCCGAGGGGGCGATCATGGCCCTCAACGCGACGGGCCGCCGCGCCGTGCTCGTGTCGCGTGCGATCCACCCGAATTACCGGGCCGTGCTGCGTACGTACTGCCGCGGCCTCGACGTCGAAGTCGACGAACTGCCGGTGGCCGCCGACGGAACGACCGACCTGAGCACGCTCGAAGCGCGCTTGGCCGAAGGCCGCTACGCGGCGCTCGCGCTGCAGACGCCCAACGTGTTCGGCGCCATCGACATCCCCGCGCCCGAAGCGCGCGCGCTCATCGAGAAGAGCGGCACGATTCCAATCGCGGTCATCGGCGAGGCGCTCGCGCTCGCGGCGTTGGCCACGCCCGCATCGTGGGGCGCGCAGATCGCGGTCGGTGAGGCGCAGTCGTTCGGCGTACCGCTCGAATACGGCGGACCCTACGTGGGCTTCATGGCTGCAACGAAGGAGCATTTGCGCCGCATCCCCGGACGTCTGGTCGGGAAGACGGTCGACGCCGAAGGCCGCAACGCGTACGTGTTGACGTTGCAGGCCCGCGAGCAGCACATCCGGCGCGAAAAAGCGACCTCCAACATCTGCACCAACCAAGCCCACTGCGCGCTCGTGGCCACGATCTATCTGGCCGCGCTCGGCGCGAGCGGCTTGCGTGCCTGCGCGGCGCTCAACTTGGCGCGAACGCAGCGTTTGGCCGAAGTGGTCACCGCGGTTCCCGGTTTCTCCCGCGCGTTTTCCGCGCCGGTATTCAACGAGTTCGCCGTGCGCGTGCCCGCGGGCACGACCGCGGCCGAGGTGCTCGCGGGTTTGGAGGCGCGCCGCATCCTCGGCGGCGTCGATCTGGGGCGCTGGTATCCGGAATTGAGCGACTGCATCTTGATGTGCGCGACCGAACTGACCACCGACGGCGAGATCGACGCGCTCGCCGCGGCGCTCGCATCGATCGTCGCTCGCGAAACGGCGGCCGTGCGATGAGCGCGCTCGACACGCCCGCGGGCGCACTGCCCGCGACGATGCGCGCGATCCCCGAACCGCTGATTTTCGAGAGCGGCGCGCCCGGCCGGGCCAATCGGTACTTCGAAGCCGCGCCGCCGCTCGACCAACTCGTGCCCGCCGGGCACGGCCGCGCGGAACTGCCCCTGCCCGACAATAGCGAACTCGACGTCGTGCGCCACTTCACTCGGCTCTCGCAGCGCACGTTCGCGATCGATCTGGGCTTCTATCCGCTCGGCTCGTGTACGATGAAATACAACCCCAAGGTCAACGACGCGATGGCCGCGCTGCCCGGCTTCCGCGACCTGCATCCGCTCGCGCCCGACGCCCTGGCTCAAGGCGCGCTCGCGGCGATGTACGACCTCGAACGGATCCTCGCCGAACTCTTCGGCATGGCGGCGTTCTCGCTCAACCCCTCGGCCGGCGCGCACGCGGAACTGACCGCGCTGCTGATCGCCAAGGCCTACTTTGCGAAGAAGGGCGAAGGCGCCACGCGCCGCACCGTGATCGTGCCCGATACCGCGCACGGCACCAATCCGGCGTCGGCCGCGATGGTCGGGTTCGACGTGCTCTCGCTCAAGAGCAACGCGCGCGGCCGCGTCGACCTCGCCGCGATCCTCGACGCGGTCGGCGACGACACTGCCGTCTGCATGATGACCAACCCCAACACGCTGGGTCTCTTCGAGGATCAAATCGCGGAGATTGCGGCGGCGGTGCACGCCGCCGGCGGCTTGATGTACTACGACGGGGCTAATGCCAATGCGTTGATGGGCAACGCGCGGCCGGGCGACATGGGCTTCGATCTCATGCACCTCAACCTGCACAAGACCTTTTCGATTCCGCACGGCGGCGGCGGCGCGGGCCTCGGACCGATCGGCGTCGCGGCGCACCTGGTCGACTTCTTGCCCACGCCCGTGGTCGCGAAGGCCGGCGAAAACGGCACGACGAGCTTCACGCTGGAATTCGACCGGCCCGATTCGGTCGGCCCGATGCGTTCGTTCTGGTCGAACTTCGCGCACGTGGTGCGCGCACTTTCGTACGTGCTCTCCAACGGCGGCGAAGGTTTAGCGAAAGTGTCGCAATTGGCCGTGCTCAACGCGAACTACGTGCGCGTCAAAGTGCGCGAGTTCTTGGAGACGCCGTACGACGAACTCTGCAGGCACGAGTTCGTGGCCAGCGCCCAGGATCTCAAACGCGAGACGGGCGTCCGCGCGCTCGATCTGGCCAAAGCGCTGCTCGACCGCGGATACCACGCGCCGACGATCTATTTCCCGCTGCTCGTTCCCGAATGTCTGATGATCGAGCCTACCGAGACGGAGTCGAAGGAGACGCTGGACGCGTTCATCGCCACGTTCCGCGACGTGGTCGAAACGGCCAGAACCAACCCGCAAGCCGTGCTCGACGCACCGGTCGCGACGCCGGTGCGTCGCGTCGACGAGACCCGTGCGGCCCGCGAACCCAACCTGCGCTGGGTTCCGCCCTCTACGCCTTGAGCGTGCGGCCGAAGAGCGCGAGCGCTTCCGCCCAGGCCTTCTCCGCGGCTACCGGTTCGTAGGACGGCACGCGGTCGACGGAAGCGAAGCCGTGGCCCGCGCCCGGGTACACGAACAACCCGAATTCGACCTTGGCAGCCGAGAGCGTTTCGACGATGCGGGCGTGCTCCTTCGGCGTGATGCCTTCGTCTTCGGCGCCGTACAACAGCAGGACGGAGGCCTCGATCTCGCCGCCGCGGCCGATCAAGATCGGCCGGCCGAAGCTCGGCTCGTCGGGCCCGATGCCGCCGCCGTAAAACGAAGCGATCGCCTTGAACTTCTTGGGCCGTTCGAGCGCACTCAAGAACGTCAGCCGTCCGCCCATGCAGAAGCCGATCGCCCCGTAGCCGTCGTGCGCGACGCTTTCGTGCGCGTCGAGAAAGGCGAGCGACGCGTCGACGTATTCGAGCAGCTTGGGATCGTTCAGCGAACCGAACTTCGGCGCGAGTTTCTGCCACTCGTCGTAACCGAACGTCTCGCCGTCGAAAAGATCGGGTGCAAGCGCCGCGTAGCCGTTGGCGGCCAAGCGGTCCGCTTCACCTTGCACGTAGGCGTTCACACCAAAGGCTTCTTGGTACACGAGCACCGCCGGATACGGGCCCGCGCCTTCGGGAACGCTGAGGTAGCCGCGCCGTCCGGCGCCGAGGTCGACGAAATTTCCTGATGCCATCGCCGGGCGCGTTTACCAGCCCGTGCGTCCGCGAACCTGCATCTTGTACATCGTCGACCAGATGTCCATGTACGCGTCGTGGCGATCGGGATCGACGACCGTGTTTTTGAAATTCGGATAGGCGATCGAGCCGACGAATTCCGAGAGGCGCTCGGCTACTCGTTCGCGCGGAACGTGTGCGTGGTAGAGATAGTCGGCTTCCTTGTCGACGATCGCTTTGACCTCGGGAAAGGCGCGTTCGATGTCGCCTTGATGGCGTGCTCTGACGACGAGCAACGCGGGATCGGTCCCGTGCGCGACGATCGACAGAAAACTATCCGACATGAAAACCCACATGGCGACTTTACTCTCAGCGTTCCGTGGCGACGGTTCCTGTCGCCGCCGGGGTACCGCGGGGCGGCGCGCCCGCGCCGTTGAGACGCTCGGCCAGAGCCAGCGCGTCGCGAACGTTGTCGCCCAGGCCCAAGCCCCGGAAGGCATTTCCGGCCACCTCCAAGCCCGGCAAGGATCCCAAGCGCGCCTCGATGCGGCGCACGCGGGCCCGATGGTCGAGGCGGTATTGCGCGATCGCGCGCGGCCAGACGTATTCGTGATAGACGATCGGCTCGGCGGTGATGCCCAGCGTCGCGCGCAGGTCGGCCCGAACTACTGCGCGGGCGCTTTCGGCGTCGAGTCCGGCCGCCTCCCGATCCAAGGCCCCGCCGAGAAACACCCGGAGATAGGCCGTGCCGGGCGGTGCCTGCATCGGGAAGATCGTCGAGGTGTACAGCGCGCCGAGGATGCGCACGCCGAAGTTGCGCGCGACCAGGAAGCCGAAACCGTCGAGCGGCGCGGGTACGTCGCCGGGCCGGAAGGCCAAGCCCACGACGCGCATCGGCACGTACGGTATCGCGCGCAACTCGGCATCGAGCGCGGCGTCGAGCGGTCCGAGCAGATCGGCCGCATCGTAGGCCGGAATCGCGAAGACCGCGCGGTCGCACGTGAAGCGTTCGCGCGCACCGTCCGTTTCGACGTCGAGTTCCCAGCCGTCGCCGCCGGGCCTGACCGCCAGCACGTTGGCGCCGGTGCGCAGGCGCGCACCCAACAGTTCGGCAAGCCGCGCGATGGGTCGGGCCATGCCGCTCGCGCCGAAGTTGGTCAGCCGTCCCGGCCGCCGCTTCGAGGCCAGCGCCGCGCGGATCAGCGAGCCGTGCTCGCGCTCCATTGCGCGCATCCGTGGAAAGAGCGCGTCCAGGCTCGTCTCGCGCGCGTCGCCGCCGCTGATCCCGAGCAACGCCGGTGAGATCAACCGCTCGGCGAACTCCGGGCCCAGCCGTCGCGCGGCGAAAGCGTAGACGCTCTCGTCGCGGTCGGGATCGGTCTGCACGTACGGACCCGTGAAAAGTTCGCGTAGCGCGCCAAGCTTTGCGCCGGGCGAAACGATGCTCATCGAGAGCGCTTGCTGCGGCTTGGCGGGCAGCGCATGGAGTTTGCCGTTCCACCAGATGGAACGTTTTGCGGCGGCCGGCGAGGCTTCGACGAGTTCCGGCCCCAGCCCGATTTCGTCGATCAGCGCGCTCAGCGCTTCCGCGTTGGAGAGAAAGCCGTTGGGACCCCACTCGAAGAGATAGCCGTCGAGGTGTTGCGAGTTGATCTTGCCCCCGGGCGCCGGGTCGCGTTCGAAGAGCGTGACGTCGTGCGTCGCGCAGAGCCGGTAGGCGATCGCGAGGCCGGCGATGCCGCCGCCGACGACGGCGATCTTCACGCGACGGTCTCCGCGGACTCCAGACACAAACGTGCCAGCGCGTCGATCCATGCCGGGTCCTCGTTGAGACACGGCACGTAGACGAAGTTCGAGCCGCCCGCTTCTTTGAACGTGTCGCGGCCGCGCATCGCGATCTCTTCGAGCGTCTCCAAACAGTCGGCCACGAACGCCGGACAGACGACCATCAGGCTGTACACGCCGCGCTTGGGCAACTCGGCCAACTCGACGTCGGTGAACGGTTCGAGCCAGCCGCCGCCCAGCCGCGATTGAAATGCGAAACCGTAACTGTTCGGCGCGAGCCCGAGACGCTCGGCGACGCGTTGCGTCGTCTCCAGGATCTGATGCCGGTAGCAGGTGGCGTGCGCGGCCGACGGCGTTTCGCAACACGTCGACGAGGCCATGCAGTGACTGCGCGTCGGATCGACCTTGGTCAGGTGTCGCTTCGGAATGCCGTGGTACGAGAAGAGGATGAACTGATTGTCGACGGTGATCGCTCGCCCGATGCTTCCGGCCAGCGCGTCGAGGTAGCCGGGATCGTCGTAGAAGGGCGGCACGAAGCGCACCTCGCCGTACCACGGGCGTTCCGAGGAGTCCGAGGCCGCCAGCACTTCGCGCATGGCCACTTCGACCGTCTCGTAACTGGCCATCGCGTAGTGCGGGTAGAGCGGCACGACGATCAATTCATCGAGCGTCGTACACCGCCGACGCAATTCTTCGAGACCGAACGTCAGCGACGGTTTCCCGTACCGCATCGCGAGGCCGGTGGGTACGCCCGTTTTGGCCTCCAGGGCCGCGCGTTGCCGTTCGGAGATCACGACCAGCGGCGAGCCTTCGTCGGTCCAGATCTTCGCGTAGGCCTCGGCCGACTTGGCCGGACGCGTGGGCAGGATCGCGCCCTTGACCAGCGCCGCGCGCGCGAGCCAGGGAAAGTCGAGCACGCGGGGGTCCATCAAGAATTCGTCGAGGTAGCGGCGCACGTCGGGCACCGAGGTGGAGGCGGGCGAACCGAGGTTGATCAGCAGAACGGCGCGAGAACTCATCCCGGTTTAGACGCTCCGCGCGAGAGGATCGTTGCCGAGCCAATCGCGCGGCTCGAGGTACGCATCGAGTTCGGCCTCGGGCGAGCCCGCCTCCGCGCGTTCGTCGTAACCCCAGCGCGCGAGCGGCGGCAGCGACATCAATATCGACTCGGTTCGCCCGCCGCTCTGCAAGCCGAACGTCGTACCGCGATCGTAGAGCAGGTTGAACTCGACGTAGCGGCCGCGCCGCAACAGTTGAAAACTGCGTTCGCGCTCGCCGTACGGCGCGCGCACGCGTCGCGCCACGATCGGAAAGTACGCGTCGACGAACGCGCGGCCGGCATCGCGCATGAAGTCGAACAGTTCTTCCCAACGCTTCGGCCGGCCGTGCGGCGAACGTTCGGTCTCGCCGTATCCTTCGCCGTCGACGTAATCGTAGAAGATGCCGCCGACGCCGCGCGTCTCGTCGCGATGTTTCAAGTAGAAATAGCGATCGCACCACGACTTGAAGGCCGGATAGAAAGCGGCGTCGTGCGGGTCGCACGCGGATTTGAGCGTTTGGTGGAAGTGGCGCACGTCGTCGAGCACGGGATAGTACGGCGTCAGGTCGGCGCCGCCGCCGAACCACCAGATGCCCGGAGCGCCGCCCGGCGCCTGCGTTTCGAAGTAACGATAGTTGCAGTGACTCGTGGGCGCGTGCGGATTGCGCGGGTGCAGCACGACGCTCACGCCGCAGGCGAAGAAGCCGTGATCGCGCGCTTCGGGCCGCTGCGCGACGATGCTCGGCGGTAGCTTGTCGGCGGTCACCACCGACACGTTCACGCCGCCGCGTTCGAACGCGGCGCCGCCGGTCAGCACGCGCGACGAACCCCAGCCGCCGATCGAGGCGCCTTCGCCCTCGCGTTGCCAACGATCCTCAACGAACGTACGCGCGGCGAAGGTTTCGCCGTCGAGCGGGTCCGGATGCTCGGCCGCTTCGCGTTCGATCGACTCCGCGCCGTCGCAGATGCGCCGCTGCAAGTCCTCGACGAGTTCGGTGACCGCGCGCCGGCTGTCGATGCCCGGCGTGGTTTGCGCGTGCGTCATCGCTCGTATCCGTGCACGATGTCGACCAGGCGCGCGACGGCGTCGGGCGATGCGTCGGGCCAGATGCCGTGGCCGAGGTTGAAGACGTGCGCGCCGCCGCGACCGGCGTCGAGCACGGCGTGCGTCTCCCGTTCCAACGTCGCCGCGTCCGCGTAGAGGATCGCCGTGTCCAAATTGCCCTGCAGCGCGCGCGCACCGAAAGCGGCGCGTGCCGCGCGCAGGTCGGTGCGCCAATCGACGCCGACGACTTCGCAGGGAAGCTCGGCGATGGCCGCCGTGAGATGCGCGGCGCCCAACGCGAAGAAGATGCGCGCCGCGCCGAGTCCGGCGAGCGCTTCGAGGATCTTGCGATAATACGGAATGCCGAACGTGCGGTACGTGGGCAGATCGTGCAGTCCGGCCCAGGAGTCGAAGAGTTGCACGGCTTGCGCGCCGGCCGCTATTTGCATCTTCAGATAGTCGATCGTCACGCCGGTCAACTTTTCGAGCAGCACGTGCAGCGCCGCGGGCTCGGCGCGCAGGAAGGCGCGAAAGTGCTCGTATTCCTTGGAGCCGCTGCCTTCGATCAAGTAGGCGGCGAGCGTGAGCGGAGCGCCGGCAAAGCCGATCAAGCCGACGTGCGGCTGCAACTCGGCGCGCACCAGCCGCAGCGCGTCGCCGACGAAGGGCGCGATCGGGCCGTCGGGCGCCCGCAGGGCGTGGATCTGCGCGGCCGAGCGGAGCGGCTCGGCCACGTGCGGCCCGGGTGAGAAGGCGATGTCGACGCCCAGGGCATCGAGGGGCGTCATGATGTCGCTGAAGATGATCGCCGCGTCGAGGGGGAAACGCCGGATCGGCTGCAGCGTGATCTCCGCGGCCAGTTCCGGCGTCCGGACCATCTCCAGGAAGCTCGAGCGCGCCTTGAGTTCGCGATATTCCGGCAGATAGCGCCCGGCCTGGCGCATGATCCAGATGGGCGCGCGGGGCGTGTCCTCGCCCCAGGCGGCGCGGAGGAACGGGGCGGCGGCGACTGCGCCTGCGCCGTGAGCGGCTTTGAGCATCGCCCCAGGGTTCTCACGCCCGGCCGTCCGGCCCCGCCTGCTTCACCCGTCTCCGGACCCAAAGAAGGGTGGTCCTATGGCACCGTTTCTTCTTGGCGCGGGTTGCTAAACTTAGAACAAGAAGCGCCGTGGATTTGACCCGGCGCATTTTCGACGGAAAGCGGCTCATGCGGATCAAGTACGAGGTCTCGGCCGGAGGACTCGTCCTGCGGCGGAATGGTGCGACTCTCGAGGCGCTCCTGATCGGACGCGGCCAGCCGCGGGTCTGGAGCCTGCCCAAAGGCCACGTCGAGCTGCGCGAGACGCACGAACAGGCGGCCCTGCGCGAGGTCCGCGAGGAGACCGGCTGTTGGGCCGAGATCCTGACCAAGCTATCGGACATCTCGTACTGGTTCTTCCTGAACCGCACCAAGCACAAGAAATCCGTCCATTTCTACCTGATGCGCTACCTCTCGGGCGACACGGCCAATCACGACCACGAGGTGGATGAGGCGGCCTGGTTCGAGATCAGGGCGGCCAAGAAAGCGCTCAAATACGTCAACGAGAAGCGCCTGATCGACCTCGGCCTCGAGCATCTGGCCGCGATGGGTTCCGATCCGCTCGAACTGGGCCCGGCCGCCGCCGCGCTCGCGCAAGAGCCGGCGGTGCGGGAATCGGCGAGCCGCTGACCGCCGGGCCGGCCGATGGCGGCCTGCGCGTCTCGCTCGAGGGCTTCGACGGACCCCTCGACCTGTTGCTGACCCTGGTCAAGCAGCACCAACTGGATATCGCGACGGTCCCGCTGGCGTCGGTCGCTCAGCAATATTTCGACTTCGTCTCGGCCATGCAGGCCCTCGACGTCGAGCTTGCCGCCGAATACCTGGTCATCGCGGCGACCCTGGTCTTCCTGAAGTCGAAGTCGCTGCTGCCGCCGGTGCCGGCCGAGTTCTTGGCCGAAGGCGAGGAGACGCCCGAAGAGGTCGAGGAGCGGCTCAGGCGGCGGCTCATCGCCTACTCCAAGTACAAAGGGGTGGCCGAGGAGCTGCGGCGTCGCCAAGACGAGGCGTCGGCGATCTACTATCGCGACGCCGGCGATCCGGAGGCGCCCGTGGCGCAGCGCTACGCCATCGCGCCCGCGCGCCTGGCCGCGGCGCTGCTCGCCGTCCTGCGCAACGCCCGTCCGGAGAAGCGGACCATTGCCCGCGAGCGCTTCTCGCTGGCCCGGCAGATGGAATTCGTGGTACGAGCGGTGCGAGAGCGGGGTCGCGTCGAATTCCGGTCGCTATGTCACGGCTTGAACCGCGAGGGGGTCATCGCGACCTTCCTGGCCATCCTGGAGCTGATCCGGCAACGCCGGCTCGGCTTCGAACAGGAGTCGCCGGACGTGCAACTCGAGCTGCTGCCCTTCGAAGCCGGCGAGGTCTATGCAAACTGAGCTAGTCGCCACCGGAGAACTCAAGCGCTCGCTCGAGGCCTTGCTCTTCGTGGCGTCCGAATCGCTGTCGATCGACGCCATCGTCAAACTCACCCGCGCGACGCACGTCGAAGTCGCCGAAGCTCTCCAACAGTTGAGCGAAGAGTATGCCGATCGCGGCATCGTCGTCCGCGAGATCGCCGGAGGGTATCGCTTCGCGAGCGCGCCCGCAGTGCGCCACGTGGTCGAGGCGTATCTGTTGCCCGCGAAAACGAACCTTTCGCCCGCCGCCATGGAGACGCTGGCGATCGTGGCTTATCTGCAGCCCGTCAGCAAGGCGGAAATCGAAGCCGTTCGCGGCGTGAACGTCGATTCGGTCGTGGCCACCTTGGTCGACCGGCGCTTCATCGCCGAAGCCGGCCGCCGCGACGTTGCGGGCAGGCCCATGGAGTACAAGACGACGCCTGAATTTTTGGAGTCGTTCAGCTTACGCTCGCTGGCCGAGTTGCCGCCCGTCGATCTCGATGCGGCGGCCCTCGAGTTGCCGCTGCCGATCGCGACGGCGGAGCCGGTCGAGCGTTCCGAAGGAGAACCCGAACCATCAGAAATCAACAGGTAACCGACCTCGCTCGCGCCGTCTGGGAGCGCGTCGATGCCAACGCGCAAGCCGTCGCCGAAGCGCGCGAACTCGTTCAGCCCGGCGAACGCTTCGCCCTCACCGACGACCAGCAGTCGGCGATCGACACGATCGGCGCGAAGCTCGCCGCCGGCGAATTCGAATTCTTGCTCAAGGCGCCGACGGGCTCGGGCAAGACCGAGGTCATGGTGCGCACGGCGATCAACGAGGCGTTGCGCACCGGAGGGTACGTGTGCCTGGTCGCGCCGACGCGCGATCTCGTGCGTCAGGACTGCACCTATTTCCGCGAACGCCTCGAAGGCACCGGCCTCGGCGTGGCCGAGATCCACGGCGGCATCTCGCCCGGCGAGCGCCGCGGTCTCGCGGAGGGCCTCGCCGACCGCTCGATTCGCTTCGTGGTGGGCAGCGCGATGATGATCGCCAACGACGACCTCTGGGACGTGCTCGACCGCAGCGCGCTGACCATCATCGACGACGTCAACGCCTTCGACGAGCGCGAGCACCTGCGCTTGCTCGAAGATCTGGATTGTCCGCTGCTCTTCGCCTCGGCAACGCCCAACGAGTTGCGCACCTTCCTCGAACGCGTCGGCGCATTCAATAACCAGATTCAAATGCGGGCGATGCCCTTCGACGTGCAGCCGACCAAGGTGCACAAGGTCGCGGGCGTTTGGGGCGAACCCGCCGCCGAACAATTAGCGCGGGCGGACGAGTTGATTCGCGATCACCTCGGACGCAAGTCGCGCATCTTCGTCATCGGACGCACGCGCGGCGACGTTCCCAAACTCGCCGCGCGGCTCGAAGAACGGTACGGCATCGACGTGCAGCAGTTGCGCGGCGACATGGCCGATAGCGCCGAGCACGGGAAGCGTTCGCGCCGGCGCGGCGTCAGCGTGTACGGCGGCACGACGCGCGTCGCCGAGATGCGCGCCTTCACGGAGAAAGCTCCGTCGATCCTCGCCGCGACGAATTTGGTGGGCAGCGGGCTCGACATTCCGGCCGCCGACTTGATCATCGTGACCGATTCCGACGCTTTCGGCGAGAGCGAGATCGAGCAGTTGATCGGCCGCGTGGGCCGCCGCGAGCATCCCAGCGACGCGGTCTTGATCACCGAGACCACCTTCGAGAAGAATCCGTCGCGCGCGATGGGCGGCGGACGCGTGCAGACGTTCATGCCCCGCGGCATGCGCGCGAACAAACTCCGCTTCCGGCGCTAATATGCGGCTCGGGCTCCACGTCGACAGCAAGGCCGGCTTGCTTCCGGCCGTCGATTACGCGCAACGGCTGGGCTGCACGGCCCTGCAGATATTTTCGAGCAATCCGCGCAGTTATCGCCCGCAAGCCCTCGACCGCGCGGCATTCGGCGCGTTTGCGGAACGCTGCGCGGCCGCCGGCATCGAGCCGGCGGTCATCCACACCTCGTATCTGATCAATCTGGCCAGCGACGATCCGAAGATCGCGGCCGGTTCGCTGCGCTTGCTCAAGGCCGATCTCGAGGCTGCGGCGGCGGGCGGGATCGCGTACGTCAATACGCACCTGGGCTCGTACGGCACGCGCGACCGCGGCGAAGGCTTCGGCCAGGTCGTGCTCGCGCTGGAGCGCGCGCTCGCGGAGATTCCCGCCGGCGTGACCCTCGTGATGGAGAACTCCGCAGGCGCGGGCAACCTCTGCGGCGGCACGCTCGAGGAACTCGGTGCCTTCGTCCGCGCGCTCGCACACCCGCAGTTGGGCGTGTGCTTGGATACCGCACACTCTTGGGCCGCGGGCTATGCGATAAACGCGAAGGCGGGCGTCGATGCGTTCGTGGAACTCGCCGACCGCGAGATCGGGCTCGAGCGGGTGAACCTGTTCCACTTCAACGATACGCAGATTCCGCTCGGCGGCCACCGCGACCGGCACTTCCACATCGGCGAAGGTCTGATCGGGTTCGAGGGCTTTCGCGCGCTCGCCGCGCACCCGGAGCTGCGCGGCAAAGCGGCCATTCTGGAAACGCCCGGCGAAGAGGCCGACGACGCCCGCAACATGCAGACGATCCGGCTGATCTTCGAAGGCGCGGGCGTCTGATCGCGAGCAACGAGCGCATCGCTCTTCTCGATGCCTCCGACGACGTCCACGCGTTGCTCCGCGCGCGCTTTTCCTCGCGGCGCGACGTCGGCTATGCCGGCGCCGATTTTCGCGTGTACGGCTACATGCGCGTGGCCGATGCGGTGCGCTTCTATTCGGCGATCCACGCGCGGTGGGACGCGGCGCAACTGGCCGAGGATCTGCAGGCGACGGGTCTGGGCCTCGAGCTCGAGGTTCGGCGGATGAAGACCGTGTACCAGCGCGCGCTCGTGCTGGCGCTCGTCTCCGCCGCGCGGCCCGACACCCTCGTCATCGAGCGGGCCGAGCAATTCGACGTGCCCGCCGCGGTCGCATTGCTCGAGCGCGCCGTGCGCCGCGCAGCCCAGGTCATCGCGACCTACGCCGCCGATGCGGTGCCGGCGGAGGCCTTGTTCGACGTGGTTTCGCCGGCAAACGAATACGCGGCCGCGCCGTGATCCGCGAACTCGCGCGCAAGGAATACGTCGAGCGCAAGATCCTGATGTCGATCGGCTTCACGCTGGTCTTGATCGTGACCGCGATCCTGCCGTTCTTCTTCGGGTATTCGCTCGAGCACGCAGCCCGGCAAGGTTCGAACGAGACCGCCGGCATCGTGCTGCGCAACTTCCGGTCGTACGCGGCGTTCATCGAGAACCAATGGTGCGCGCGCAGCCTGCCGCGCGTGCTGTGTCTGTTGGCGCTCGTCGGCGGCGCCGGCATGCTCGCGGGCGAGCGCGAGGCGCGCACGTGGCCGCTGCTGTACCGCTCGTCGGCGCCGCTCGGAGCGATCGTGGGCGTGAAGTACGGCGTGCTCGCGCTGTGGCTCTTGATCGTGACGTCGACCAGCACGCTCGTGCTCGCGATCCACGGTGCGATCGCGCACGAACCGTTTCCCGTAGCCGCCGTCGCGATCACGTCCACGATCGCATTCTGCACGTCGCTCGCGTTCTTGAGCGTCGTGTTCCTGGCGGGTGCGTTCGTTTCGCGGGCGGCATTCGCCGCGGCGCTGGGGTTGGTTGCGGCTTTCGCGGTCGCGGGCGCGCTGCTGCCCCTCGGCTTCAACGTAACCGCTCTCTCCGCGGATCTCTTTGCGAACGACGGCAGCATCGATTGGCCGCGGGCGTTCCTCGAAACCGCGCTCTGCGCGGCCTTGGCCGCGGCCGGATTGGGTGCGGCCGTGTGGCAGACGGTGCGCCGCCGCGGGACGTGATCGTCCACTTCGATCTCGATGCGTTCTACGCGGCCGTCGCGCAACTCGACGACCCGGCGCTCCGCGGGCTGCCGCTCGTGGTCTCCGGCCGCAGCCGGCGCGCCGTGGTGCTCACCGCTTCGTACGAAGCCCGGCCCTTCGGCGTGCGCTCCGCTATGCCGCTCTATCGCGCGCTCGAGGCCTGTCCGGATCTCGTCGTCGTGCCGCCCACGTTCGAGCGCTATCGCGAACTCTCGCGCGCCTGCTTCGCCATCTTCTCCGACGGCGCGCGCGCCGTCGAGGGTCTTTCGTTCGACGAAGCCTTCGTCGAAGTCGAAGGCACGTTCGAAGCGGCCTGCGCCTTCGCCGCGCGCGTGAAGCGACGCGTCGGCGGTGAGGTCGGCCTCGTGGTCAGCGCCGGCGTCGCCGCCCAGAAGATGGTGGCCAAGATCGCGTGCGACGACGGCAAACCCGACGGACTCAAAACGATCGCGCCCGGAACGGAGGCGGAGTATCTGGCGCCGATGCCCGTGGGGCGGCTCTGGGGCGTAGGCCCGAAGACCCAAGCCAGGCTCGCTGCCGCCGGCGTGGTCACGATCGGCGACGTGGCGGCGCTTTCCGACGAACGTGCCTTCGCGCTCTTCGGAAAGTGGGGACGCGAGGTGCGCGAACTCGCCCGCGGGCACGACGACCGCAAGGTCGAGGCCGGACGCGAAACGCGTTCGGTATCCAGCGAGACCACCTTCGAGTACGACGTCGCGGAACGCACCGAGTTACGCGACGTGCTGCGCGAACTCGCGAGCGACGTCGCGGAGCGTCTGTCCAAGCACGGCCTGCGCGGCACGACGATCGGCGTGAAGCTCAAGCGCGCCGACTTTACGGTGGTCGGCCGCCAGACCTCACTGGCCGAGCCGACGCGCGATGCGGCGACGATCTTCGCCGCGGCGGAACGCTGCCTGGAACGCGCGCACGCCGATTACGCAGCCATCCGTCTGCTCGGCGTGCGCGTCGCGGGCATCACCGAAGAAGCGACCGAGCAGATCTCGCTGTTCGCGCCGCCGTAAACCGGCGGTTAGCCGATTTTGGTTCAGCGCGCCAAGAGGCGCAGGAAGACGCGCGGCGCGAAACTCTGGTCGCTCTCGACGCGGCTGAACGCTTCGGCGCGCACGTGTGAAGCCAACGCACGTTTCTGTTCGAGCGCGGCGCCCAACTCGCGATAGGTCGCTTCGAGCGCCTCGCCGTGCTGGGATGCGATCGCGATCTTCAAGCGCTCGATCCGGTCGTCGACCTCCGCCGAGAGTTCGCCCGCGACCTGGCGTTCGAGTTCGCGGATGCGCGCGATCAGCGCCTCCAACTCTTCGAGAGTGGGCAGCACGCGCGCCGGCGAGCTTGCGATCGAGGCGCCGCGCGGGCGGCCCGCCGGACGCCCGGGCGCGCGTCCGGGCGGACGGCCGTTGCGCACGCCGTTGGTAAGCCTGGGTGCGTCGAAAGCGGGATAGATGCGTAGGATCGAAGCGATCTTTTGCGGGCCCTTCGGCGACTGCAGGCCTTCGGCCAGGCCGACTTCGATGAGCCGCGTGCGCAGGCTCGTATCGTTGATCACGCGGAGGTGATCGGGGTCGGCGTCCGCGGGCGGACGCCGGTCGCCGAAGAAGTCGCTTGCGCTCGCGTGGGGCAATGCCAACGCCCGCTCGAGCAGACGTTGCCGGTCGCTCTCTGCCATGCCGGCGTTTTCGTCGGAGAGCGAACGCACCCCTCAGCCGCGCTCAGACGTGGTCGGCCTCCCAAAGCGGATCGGCGCGCCCAGCCGCCGGATCGGCGGCAAACGCCCTTCGCCAGGCGACCGCCAAAGGCGAGACGCAGGCGAACATGGTGATCTCGCTCTTCCGCGCGCGGACAGAGCCGCGCGGCAGCGCTTCGCGCGCGACCGGCGGCGGCAACCAGCCGGAGACGCGCGCCAGATCGCCTGCCGCCGAACGAAGGAGCGCCGGCAGGCGCGCGCGGCCCTCGTCGCCGTTGAATCCGAAGTCGTCGAACACGAAGGCGTCCGCCTCGAGCACGCGCCGTCCGATCACATAGGTCAGGATCGTCCGGTCGCGTTTGATCGCGAGGTTGACGGGTTGCGTCGAGGCCGGGCCCGGTGCGGTCAATTTGCGCTTGATCCAGTCCCAAATCAACGGCGTCCGTTTGAAGCCCCACGGACGTTGCGCTTCGAGCGCGTCGGAACAGCGGCGCACGCCTGCCCAATCGGCTTCGCTCAACTGCACCGCGCCCGCGGGCGTGCCGTCGAGCGAGGCGGCGCGCAGCGTCAGGATGCGCGAGGGCAGCGTCGTGAAGCCGAGGCGTTCGTAGAACGCCGGATGGATGTCGGAAAAAAGAAAAACGAAGTCGCGTCCGGCGGCGCGCTCTTGATCGAGCAGCGCGCCCAGCATCGCGCTCGCATAACCGCGTCCGCGAAGCGCCGGCGGCGTGAAGACCGCACCGATGCCCGTGGCGCGCAGCGAACGCTCGCCCCAGCGGAACTCGCGATCGTACAGTTTGCACGAAGATGCGATGCTGCCCCCATCGCGCACGCCGACGGTGAAACGCCTGCGCCTGCCGTACGTGGAGTCGGCGACGGCGCGGAAGTCGTTCGCATACGTCGCGAGGTCGCGCTGCCCGCCCCACAACGCGTGCGTTTCGGGCAGCACCGCAGCGACGTATTCCTCGGCCGGGATGGTCGATATCTCCACGGCCGTTACTCCCACGCTTGCGCAGGCGGCTCCCGCAGATGCGCGCGTCTCCGAGCGTGCGCCGAGACGGGCTACACGAAAGCTATGCGGGCGAAGCCGTCTCCTACGATCGGGGCGGCGTCGCGGCCGAGCCAGCGTTCGAGCACCGTCGCGTAAACGGCCCTGAAGTCGGTGGCGAATTTGAGGTCGCCGTTATCTAAATCGGTCAACGACGGTTGCTCCCCGTACACGCCGCCCTTGATGCCGCCGCCCACCACGAGCAACGGAGCCGCCGTGCCATGGTCGGTGCCGGCGGAAGCGTTTTGGCTGACGCGCCGCCCGAACTCAGAGAAGGTCATCGTCAGCACCCGGTTCGCGTTGCCGTGCTCCGCCAAATCTTTGTAGAATGCGAGCAGCCCGTTCCCCAGAGAGCCGAGCAGCTTATCTTGCTGGCCGCGTTGCGCCGCGTGCGTATCGAAGGATCCGAGCGAGACGAAGACGATTCGCGTGCCGAGGTCGGAGCCGATGATCCGCGCGGCGAGCTGCAATTGCTGGGCGAAGCCGTCGCCCGGGTACGTGACGGCCGTCTTGTATCCGGCCATCTTCGCGCGCAGGATGTCGCCGCCGTGCAACGCCGTGCGCGCGGTATTTTCGATCAGGCTGAGATACGGCGATTGACCGGCGCGCGCGCCGTCGTAGAGCGTGCCCGCCGCCGCCTTCGACGTCGCATCTTTGCCGGCGTTGTACTGAAAGTTGTTGAGCGCGCCGATCGCGGGCACGTCGACGTGTTGTGCGAGCAGCGCGGAGGGAACCGTGTCGCCCAACGTCACGCCCGCAAACGACGTGGTGCCGGTCGCGTTGCGGTCGAGTTTGTCGAGATAGCGTCCGAGCCAACCCGTCGAGAGCGGCCGGTCGGGCGATGCGGTCTCCCAGATCTGCGTCGCCTCGAAGTGCGAACGGTTGGGATTGGGATAACCGACGCCGTGTACGATCGCGACTTGGCCGGATTTGTAGAGTTCGTTCAAGCCGAGCAGCACGGGATTGAAGCCGACCCGGTCGTCGATTTTCAAGACGGAATTGGCCGCAACGCGGAGCGCCGGACGCACGCGGTGGTAGGCGTCGTCGGAGTAAGGCACGATCGTGTTGAGGCCGTCGTTGCCGCCGGCCAATTGAACGACGACCAGCACGTTGCGCGGATCGGTTGCCGCGGCCGGAAGCGTCTGGGCTGAGGCTGCTTCCCGGAGAAAGCCCGGCAGGGCTCCGCCGAGGGCCACCGTGCCGAGGGATCCCGAGATGAAGCGACGGCGTGAAGACATGCGTTCTCCGGCGGCTAAGCCAATTGATTCGAGGGGAGGTTGAGCACGAGCGCGAGCGCGCCGCGAATCTTCGCCTGATAGTTTTCCGGGCCGAGCGGCACGGGGACTTCGGCGTTCTTGGAGTCGAGAAAGTCGCGCAGCGTGCCGCGCACGTCGCCGGTCACGTCGTCTTGCAATGCGCCCGCGACGATGGTCTCGAGCACGTTCGTCGCGTTCATGCCCCCGGCTTGCGCCACCAGCGCGTCGGGCGTGAGCGCCAGCGCCGGCGAGGTGACGAGCTTGTTGACGAAGTTGAAGCGGGCGAGCAACGTCGTCGTCGAAATCCACAGCGGGCCGCCGTCCCAGCCTTTGACGCTGGGCGGCTGCAAGACATCCTGGCCCATTCTTGCGAGCCAGCCCGGCGTATCGGCCGGGATCTCGGCGATGCCCAAATAGCGCAGCGACCCGACGGCGAACTCGACCGGACTCTTGGGCAACGCGCGATAGGCGCGCAGCGAGAAGAAGACGTTGGAGCGCAGGATCGTGCCCACCGTTTTGGCCACGTCGTATCCCGAGAGCGCGTAGACCGAGGCCAAAGCGTCGATCAGCGCCGGTTCGGGATCGGAGTAGACGAAGTATTCGAGCAACTTGCGACAGATGAAGCGCTGGTGGATGGGTTGCTCGACGATGATCGCCACGACGTCTTCGCCGGTGAAGTTTCCCGTGCGGCCGAGGAAGGTCTTCAGGCCCGCGTCGTGCGCTTGCTCCTTGTAGACGAAGCGCGCGTCCTTGTCGAGCGTCCAGCCGGTGAACGCCCGGGCGGCCGACTTGATGTCGGCTTCACTGTAGTTGCCCAATCCGAGCGCGAAGAGTTCCATGATCTCGCGCGCGTAGTTTTCGTTGGGATGCGCCGCGACGTTGAAGCGGTTGTCGAGCCAGATGAGCATCGCGGGATCCTGCGAGACGGCCAAGAGCAGATCGCGAAAATTCCCGAGTGCGTGCGCGCGGAAAAGATCGATCTGCTGCACCATCAACTGCGGCGGCACCTTGGCCAGGCTCGTCGCGAAGTGGCCGTGCCAGAACAGCGTCATCTTCTCGACGAGCGGACGCTTGGTTTTGAGCATCCGGTCGAGCCACCACAGCTTGGCCGCGCCATACCGCTTCTTCGGATCGTAGAGTACGGCCGCATCGGGATAAGCGGCGAACTCGCCCTCGGGCTGGGTGGGATGCAAATATGCATCGAGCGATCCGTCGAGCCCGCGACCGACCAGAGCATCGATCTCCGCCGGCGTGGCGCCGAAGCCCGCGCGGCGCGCGAGATGTGCGGCTTGTCGCTTGCCAAAGTTACCGCGGTAGCGCTCGAGCGCATCGGGCTCGAGTTGCCCCGGCGGCCGGTAGCCGACTTGCGGATCGGTGGACGTGTCGAGTTGCATGGCGTGTTGGTTGAACGCGCCGCGGTCGCGCGTCGTTTCCCCTTATGAGGATGAGGCGAGCAAAGCCGCGAGTTCCGTGCGCCCCCGGCGCCGAAGCGGTCCGCACGCCCGCGAGGCGCCGCAGCCCGGCCCGGGCGTAGCTCAGCGGTCGGATCTACGGCGTTACGCGGACGGCCGCGCCGTCCCTATCGGTCGCGCTACCGGCTTCGGCGGATGCTGAGGATCTTGATCGGCGGATGCAATTGGTCGCCGATCGACGGCGAATGCTGAATTTTGACCGCGATGTCGTAGCCTTTGACCACCTTGCCGAAGGCCGCGTAACCGATGCCGTCCTGGCTGTGCTCGGCGTCGAGGTATGAGTCGTCGCCGATGCAGATGAAGAACTCGCTATTCGCTGAGTTCGGGTCCATCGTGCGGGCCATCGCGATCGTGCCCGAGGTATTGTGCAAGCCGGTGGTGCTGGTGCGCTCGACGCCGATGGAGGGAAAGCGCTGCTTGCCGCTCGGGCCCAGACCGCCCTGAATAACGCCCGGCGCGTTGGTGGGTCCGCTCGAATCGGGCGGCAGCACCCGGTAAAAGGAGGCGCCGTCGTACAGATGGCCGTCGACGTACTTGAGAAAGTTCCGCGTCGTGAGCGGAGCTTTGGCGGTGTCCAAGTGGACGACGATCTGGCCCGCGGTCGTGCGGATCGTAACGTCGACACCCTTGTCCGAGGCGGCGGGTGCGGGGCTCGCGAGCAGAAGGACGAGCAGCGCGCTCGTAACGATGCGATTGATCACGAGCGGGCAGGTTCGGCTACGCCTGGGTCAGTTCTTCCAAGATTTCGGGCGCCGCCACCCCGCGTGTGGGCCGGCCCGAGGCGCTGACGTAGAGGGACGTGCGGGCGCGCGTGGCCGCGCAAGCGAACGCGCGCCGCTCCTCCGCGTTGTATTTGGCGCGCAAGCCCAGTCGATAGAGGGCGTAGGTGAATTTGGCCGTGCGCGCGCTGCGGGCGCCCTCGCCCACGTTTTCCTTGGGAATCATGCCGAAGCTCGGCGTGAACAGGAACGCGTCCGGAACGTAATAGCGCGGAAACGCGCCCGCCCGCACGTCGACGATGAAGACGTGATCGAATTCGCAGCCTTTGGCCGCTTCCACGTCGAGCACGCGCACGCAACCGGGCAGCCGCTCATCGACGCTCAGCAAGTCGGAATCGAGCGCCGCGACGGCTTCGGCTTCTTCGAGGAAATCGCTCAAAGTGCCCAGCGGCCGGCGCATCGCAAAGGCTTCGATCTGCGCCTGCAGCCGGGCGATCAAGCCGCATGCGAAGCGCCCGCGCGCATCGTCGCGAGCGACGGCGAGCACCGTCTCCCCGAGGATCGTGCGGCTCAGTTGGGGCAAATCGAGTTCGCGTTCGAGCGACTCCCAGCGCGCGAGCGCGTTGCGGAAGGCGACGATGCGTGCGCGAGCTTCGTCGGGTAGCGCCGCGTCGGCGTCGCCGCGGGTCACGTTGCGCGCCAGACGCAGATCGCGTAAGCGGTCCCAGCGCCCGCGGATCGCATCTTCGTCCTCGGCGTCCTCGGGCAAGGTGAAGAGCAGCGGCTGTTTCTGCTCCGGCGGCTCGGCGCAGAGGATCGCGATCGACGCGTCGGAGAGGTTGAGCCAGGGCGCTTCGAGATTGCGCATCAGATATTCGTGGCGATACGGATTCGCCGCGGCCCAGAGGGCGGCGAGGCCGTCTTGCACGGCGGGAAAATCGTAGAGGCTCGCTTCGCCCGCAACGTCGAGCGGTACGTCGCGTCCGAGAAGCGCGTCGATGTAGACGTGCGCAGCGGGCAGGCTGCGGGTCACGACCGCGATGCTCTCGGGCGCAGCGCCGCCGGCGAGCAGACGCTTGACGGTCGCCGCGACGAAGCGCGCTTCGTCGTCCGCGTCCTGCCCTCGATAGAGGCTGTAGGCATCGCTTTCGGCGGCGACCGCCGGGTATTTCGTCGGGTCGAGCGCGCGCGCGGCGAGCGCGAGGATCGGGGCCGCACACCGGTAGGAGGTGCTCAAGACGAGCGGCGAGCCCGCGTTGAGTTCGGCATCGCCGCGCGCTCCCGCGAAGCCGCGCGTGGCTTGGCCGGGATCGCCGGCCAAGGTGACCGCGCGCAGATCCTCGCCGAAGAGCGCGCGCAGAAAGGCGAGTTGGCCGCTGGTGGCATCTTGCGCGTCGTCGACGAAGGCCGCGCGGTATCGCGCGACGGCTCCGCGGGGAGCGCCATGCGCCAGCCGCGCCGCCTCGTAGAGTGCGTCGTCGCCGGTCAAGCAGCCCGCGCCGGTCAACGCGACCGCATACGAACCGTAGAGCTTGACCAGGATCTTGATCAGATCGATCTCACGCGCGTGTTGCCGCGCGAGTTCGGCCGGGTCGGCGCGCAGCGAGTCGCGATACTTCGACGCCGTGTCCATGATCAGATCGGGCGCGGCGAGATTGGGCATCCGCCCGAAGAACTGGGTCGCACCCTTCTCGCAGAGTTCCTTGAAGCGTCGCGGGGAAATTCCGGCGCGGCGCAGCTTGCGAATCAAGCGGTAAGCCGCCGCCGCGAAGCGTTGCGGGGTACGAAGCCCGGTGATCTCGGGATCGATCTCGGCGCCGACGATCTCGCTCCACTCCAGCGAGAAGAGCGGCGCGCCGATGCGCTCGAATATCTGCGCTGCCCGTACGTCGCCGATTGCGTCGAACTCGCGCGCGGGGTCCAACGCGCGCAAGACCTCGAACGCGACATCGGCCAGCGGCGCGCACGCGATCGATGCGGCTTGCGGCGCGTCGCCGAGCGCGGCGCGCAGGCGTGCGACGCCGCGCCGGCTCGGCGCGGTCAGCAGCACCGGAAGGCCTTCGGCGGCGGCGCGCAGGGCGCGGCGCACGAGAATCGTGGTCTTGCCGCTTCCCGGCGGACCCGTCAGCGCCAGACGCGCGTCCAACGGATATTCGAGGGCGACTCGCTGCGCGTCGTCGAGCACGAGGGCGCTCATCGTCCGAACCTGTCTTCGCGGCGCAGTGGTCGCGACCGGCAGGCGTTGCGGTACGAACAGAAGACGCAGGCCTCGGCGTCGCGCGCCGGCGGAAAATGCTCGATGGGCTCGTCGGCCAACCGTCGCGCGATCGCGATCATTTTGGCGCGCGCGCGTTCGAGTTCGTCGATGCCGATCGTGCCCGTCGTCGCGCCGTTCGAACCGCGTCCGGGTGGAACGGAGAGGGGCACGACTTCGAGTTCCACCGGGCGCACGTCGAGCAGCGCATCCTTGAGCGGCACGAGCGCCAAGCGCGAGACGCGCTCGCCGCGTTCCGTCTGCGCCCAGTAATAAAAGGGCAGCTGAAAATCCAGAAAGTCCGCGACCTTCTTGCGATATTCCGCGGCGCTCTCGGCTATGTTTCCCGTCTTGTAGTCGACGACGGTGAGCGCGCCCGTGGCGTCGTCGCGATCGAGCCGGTCGATATAGCCGATGAAGTCGTAGCCTTCGAGTTCGAGCCGGGCTTCGGCTTCGGTGCCGATCACGCTGAAGGGACGCGTCTGGCCGCGTTCGACGAACCAGTGGACGTAGCGTCGCCCGGTCCGGCGCGCGCGGCGCGTTTGCAAATCGAGTTCGACCGCGGTTTCGAATCCGGTACGATAGCGTTCGAAGGCCGTTTGGAGCCAGCGATCCAGCTCGTTTTCGAGGACGTCGAGCGGCGCGGAGTCCGAGCGTGTATAGCGCTTGTGGAATTCTTCGAGCGCCCAATGGAACGCGCTGCCGTAGAACGACGCCGAGGAGCCTTTGTCTTCGACCGAAGCGCAAACGTAGCGATAGTACCAGCGTCGCTCGCACTCCGCATAGGCAGCCAGCGAGGAGGCGCTATAATGCGTCTTGCGCCGGCGTACGGAGCGGCGCTCTTCGGGCTCGCGCGCCGGCAGCGCTACGAGCGCCGCCGAAGCGCACGCAAGCGGTGCCGGTGCGACGCGCTCGAGTGCGCGCAGCGCCGCAGCGACGTGCCACGCCGGGCCCGCTTGTTCGTCGAACGTGCGCGCCGCCGCGAAGAGCGCCTCGAAGGTCGTGCGTTCGCGCGGCGAACCGGGCTCGGCAAAGGCGAAGTGCAGGCGCACGGCGTCGAGCACTTCCTCGAGCGTGACGCCCTGGGTGCGATAGACGCGTTCGAGTTCGGCGAGCGCGCGGGCAAAGGCGTGCGTGCCGGCCAAACGTTCGCGGTCGAGCGGCACGCGTTCGCGGCCGACCGTCTCGAGAAATGTGGCGCGCGGACCCGCGGCAACGATCAGCGCGCATGCGTCGGCGTGCGCGAGGCCGGAGTACGGCGAAAGAGCCAGCCGCCGGGCGTCGGCGTCGCCCAGTCCCTCGGCGTAGCGCACGGCATCGCAAACGAAGGAAACCAGTCGCGTCGCCGGCACGACGACGTTTCCATCGCCGGCGGCGTCTATTTCGGCTGAGATCGGTTCGAACATCGACCTCGTGAAGTTCGCGACGGCCGACGCGGGACCCGCAGGCGCCGCGCGGAAGGGAAACTCATGCGTAGTAAGCTCGTCGTGGGCGTCACCGGTGCGAGCGGGAGCGTCTACGCGCTCGCCGCCTTGCGCGCCCTGCGTCACGCCGACGTCGAGGTCCACTTGGTTATGAGCGATCAGGCGCGGCGCACGGTCGAACTCGAAACCGACGCGACCGCGGTCGATCTCGAGGCGCTGGCGCATCACGTCTATCGCGACGACGATCTGGCCGCGGCGATCTCATCGGGCTCGTTCCTGCACGAGGGCATGCTCGTGATCCCGTGCTCGATCAAGAGCGCCTCGGCGATCGCGCATTCCTTGAACGGCAATTTGCTCGTGCGCGCCGCCGACGTGACGCTCAAGGAGAAGCGGCGGCTCGTGCTCGTGGTGCGCGAAACGCCGTTGCATCTCGGGCACTTGCGCACGCTGACCCAACTCGCCGAGATCGGCGCGGTCATTCTGCCGCCGATTCCGGGCATGTATGCCCGGCCGCAATCGGTCGAGGAGATCGTGGCGCACACGGTGGGCAAGGCGCTCGATCAGTTCGGGATCGCCAACGACCTGTTCAAGCGCTGGAAGTAGCGGGCTTGGCCGCGAGCAGCGCGACCGCGAGCGCGACGTCGCTCGGGCGGTCGACGTTGACCGCGATCTCCGGTTGGGTACAGACGGCCGCAGCCGCGGGCACGCCGAGCAGTTCGCTCGCGCGCCGCTCGAGGTTGACGATGCCCAGCCGTCCGAGCGAATAGCGTAAAACGACGTCCCAGCCGAAGATCGCGGCGAGTTGCAGCGGATTCTTGCGCGCGCTGCCGAGCCGGTCGAGAAATCGTTCCAGCGGCGCGAGCGCACGCGGCCGCAACAGCACGCAGCCGCCGCCGCAGTAGGTGCCGTCGCGCAGGCGCGCCCAGGTGTGCGGAATCTGTGGATAGCGCGCCTCGTGCGCGCGACGTTCCACGCACGCGTACACGACGTCCGCGTCGCGCGCGAGGGCGAGGTCGAGAAACTCGTCGATCGCGCTCGCGCTGAGCACGGGTAAGTCGCCGGCTGCGATCAGGACGGGCTCGGCCGGATCGAGCCCGGCCAGTCCGGAGCGAAGGCTGTCGCCGATGTGCGGTCCGTCGGTGCGAATTTCGTCGGCTTGGGCCAGGGCGCTCGCGCTGCGCGGCCCCTGCGGCGCGACCGCGATGATGCGGCCGATGCGCGGACTGGCGCGTAAGGGAGCGAGGGTGCGCGCGACGAGCGGCATGCCCGCGATATCGAGAAAGGCCTTGTTGGGTGCGCCCGGATCGGCGGCGACGAGTTCGTCGGCGGGACCGCCGGCGAGAACGACGGCGGTCAGCGCCACGCCGCGTCGTGGTGGAAAGCGCAGACGAAGGCCGTCTCGACGTCATCGGCGGCGAGCGCCGCGACGCACGCACGCGCGGCGCTCTCGTCGGCAAACAGGGCGAAGACGCACGACCCCGATCCGGAAAGGAGCGCGCGTCGCGCGCCCGCCCGCGCGAGCGCTTCGCGCGCGCGCGCAACTTCCGGATACGCGCTCGCGATCGGTTCGTCGAAGTCGTTATTCAGCGCCGCTTCGAGCGCGTGAAAGTCGGCACGTTGCAATGCGTCGACC
This sequence comes from Vulcanimicrobiota bacterium, assembly GCA_003136655.1. Taxonomy (GTDB): domain Bacteria; phylum Vulcanimicrobiota; class Vulcanimicrobiia; order Vulcanimicrobiales; family Vulcanimicrobiaceae; genus Hesperobacter; species Hesperobacter lustricola. Next base: position 16,960 of record PLFC01000102.1, on the reverse strand, counting down.
ACTTCGAGCGAGACGCTCGACGAACGCGGGCGCGATTCGGGCGCAAGCGTCTCGCGCACGCCGTCGAGCAAGCGATACGCATCCGCCGTCGCCACGGCCACCCGAGGGCGCAGCACGACGGCCCACCACGGCGGCACGCCGCCGAGCGGCGTCACGCGCTCGCCGACTCCTTCGACGAGCGCCGCGGTACCGGCGAGAAAGAAGGGCACGTCCGAACCCAGGGAGCGGGCGGCACCGAGCCAGTCGGGGCAGTGCGCGGGACCGAGCGCGCCGTTCATGGCCGCCCGCAGCACCGCCGCAGCGTCGGAGGAGCCGCCGCCGAGCCCGCCGCCGGTGGGGATCGTCTTGCGCAGGCGCACGGCAAAGGACGTGCGCAGCAGGCTCGCTTCGAGGGCCCGTACCACGAGGTTGCCGTCCGTCTCGAGCGCGGGGTCGTCGCACGCGAAGCTCGGCGCGGGTGCCGGTTCGAGCGCGATCTCGTCGTACAGGGCGATCGGCACCATCACGCTGCGCAGCGTGTGGTAGCCGTCGTCACGCCTGCCGAGCACTTCGAGCGTCAAGTTGAGCTTTGCCGGAGCAAGCAGGGAGAGCATATCGGCCCATTCGGCAAGGACCTCGCGTTCGGCTCCGAACCTCCCCCGGGCACCATGACGCCGAGCTACGACGCCCAACGCAACGAGTTTTGCGCCTACGTGCTCTCGGAAGACGAGACGCCCTTCGGCATGACGCTCGGCAATTTCAAGACCTTCGCGACGTCGACGCCCAAGGGCGCGGTGCGCGGTTTGTGGGATGCCGATACCGATCAGATCATCTTCGGAACGCATCAGATCGCGTATCGCGTGCGCGACCGCGAGCGCACGCTGTTTCCGCGCGAACTGACCCGCGAGTTCACCTTCCTGCCCTACGCGCAGATCGCGGAATTTTCGCTCGACGAGCGCATCCGCGTCACCGAATGCTTCTACGTCCCGCACGGTCCCAAGCACGAGCGTGCCGTGGCCTTCGTCGTCGACGTGACGCTGCACAACGCGTCGCCCGAGCCCGTCGAGGTGACCGTCTTTCCCTGGGCGCTGATCGTGGGCCAGCGTTGGTACGGCGAGCCCGAGAAGGAAGTGCACGCGGCGGCGAGCGATCGCGGCGTGCGCGTCTGGAACCGCGAGACGGGCGCCGTGCGCTGGTGGGGCGCCTCGCGCGAGCCCCACGCGGTGGTGGTGGCGCTGCGCGAACAGGTGTTGCTCGGCGCGATGTTGCGCGGCTCGCTGCGCGAGGACGGCCATCTCGGTGAGGTCACCCCGGCGCTGGCCGAATACGTCGCCGGCAGAATCTTCGGAGCGCTCGAATATCGCGTTGCGGTGGCGCCGGGGGCGCGCGAGACGCTGCGTATCGCGATCGTGCACGACGTCCGCGGCGAGGAAGCGGCGCGGACCACCTTCGACGATCTCGTGGCCGACCCGCGTGCGTTGCACGAGACGCAACGGTATTACGGTCGCGCGCTGGCCGACGCGAGGCTGATGACGCCATCGCCCGAGATATCCCGCGGCGTGGCTTGGGCCAAAGCCAACATGCTGCGCATCATCAAGGACTACCCGCAGGGCTGGGGTTCGACAAACTCCCCGCCCTCGGACATCCTGGTCTCGCGGGACACGTCGTGGTTCGTGCACGGCTTCGACTATTTTCTGCCGCAGTTCAGCCGCGATGCGATCGAGGTGTTCAACCGCTTCATCGAGCCGAGCGGGCAGGTCGTGGAATACGTCCGCGGCGTGAGCGGCTTTTCGACGTCGTACGATCTCAACGTCAACGACGATTCGCCGCTGCACCTCATCGCGATCCTGCACCACTACAATGCCACGCTCGACGAGGAATGGGTGCGCGGCATCCTGCCGCTGATCGTACGCGTCGCCGACTATCTGCTCGCGCAGCGCGACCAGAACGGCTTGATCTTCTGCAGCGCCAAGGGCGTGGACATGTACGGCATCACCTCGTGGCGCAACATCATCCCGCACTACACGCTCGACGGTGCGGTCACCGAAATCAACGCCGAGGCCGTGTTCGCGCTCGAGGCCGCGGCCATGCTCTGCGCCGTCGCGGGCGACAACGCGCACTGGGAGACGTACTCGAGCGAAGCGCGCGCCCTGCGCGAGAAGATGCTCGCGCATCTTTTCAACGCCGACACCGGCGGCTTCGTGCTCAACTACGACAAGGACGGCAACTACCAAGACAATTTTACCGCGGACGAAGTCTTTCCGGTGCTCTTCGGCGTGTGCGACGAAGCCGAGCGCAAACGCATTCTCGAGCGGCTCTCCGAATCCGACTTCGTCACGCCCGTGGGATTGCGCACGATCTCGCTGGCCGATTCGTGGTACTTTCCCTCGCACGGTTTCGGTTTGCTCGGCGGCGTGTGGCCCGACCTCACGCTGTGGTTCGCGGTGGCTTTGGCGCGCAACGGGTTTCCCGGCAGGGCCGTGCATTGGCTCAAGGCGATCTACGCGTCGATGGAAGCCGGCGTGTCGCGCAACACGGTGCCCGGCCAATTCGCGGAGTGGTTCGACGGCGGCTCGCTGACGAACCGGGGCATGTATCTCTCGCCCTGGACCGGGGCCAAATATCTCTGGGCCGTCGCCGAGACCGTCTGCGGCCTCGACGGCTATCGCACGAGCGGGCGTCCCCACTTCTCTCCATTGCTGCCCGACGAATGGACGTGGACGGCCGGCGTGAGCGTGCGCTTGGGCGCGGGCCGGTGCACCTACGTCGTCGATCGCGCGCGCTTGACCATCTTCGGCGACATGCGGGAAGCCTCGGCCGAGGAGCCGTACCGCTGCGTCTATGCCGGACGCAACGTCAGCGACGAAGTGACGACCTCGCCTATCGAGGTCGGCGCCGTCGCATTCGAAGAAGAGAGTGGAGCCGTCCGGGCCTTTCTGTGCAATCTCGACGATGCGGCGCGCTCGGTTTCGCTCGAATTTCGCGGGCGCACGGTGCGCCGGCGTCTGGCCGCCGGTGAGCTGGCGGAGGTCGTGCTCGCGGGCGCGCCGGTCGAACGCGAGGTCTTCGCGCAGTGAGCGGCCGGGCTTCGCTCTCCACCGTGCTGCTGGTCGGCGCTTTCGTGCTGCTGATCGCCATCGGCGTGGGCATGAATATGGGCAATCGCGTGCTGGGTCAGATCGGGGCACACGTGCCCGTGCAGCCCACCGCCGTTCCGGCGGCCACCGAAGATCCGGCCCAGCACGACGAGATCACCGGATTGAAACACTCGACCGTGATGAGCGTGGCCACCGATCCGGGCTTTCCGGACCCGAGGGTCACGCCCGAGCCCGAAGTGCCGGCGACCCCGCGCCCGCGCCCGACTGAAACCCTGACGCCGCGGCCCGAAAAGCGCGCGCCCGGCCCGGCCTACACCTCGCCGCCGCTGCCCTTGCCGCTGGTCACGCACACCCCCGGCGAGACGGACACCCCCGGTCCCGACATCGAGGCAACGCCCGCACCCGGCGCGACCTGAAACTCGGCGGCCGTCCCTAGCGTCTCCATTGGTTGGGACTGTTACGATAGATACACACGGAGCCGCCTCCGGCGGCGAGTTGACGATGCAGGGGCGAAAGATGGCGAACGAAGGGCAGACGGGGACGGTCAAGGTCAAGCGGGGCTTGGCGCAGATGCTCAAGGGCGGCGTGATCATGGACGTCGTGACGCCCGAGCAGGCGGTCGTCGCCCAAGAGGCCGGCGCCGTCGCGGTGATGGCCCTGGAGCGCATCCCGGCCGACATTCGCGCCGCGGGCGGCGTGGCCCGGATGAGCGACCTGTCGCTCGTGCAGCGCATCATGGATGCGGTGACCATTCCCGTGATGGCCAAGGCGCGCATCGGACACTTCGCCGAGGCGCAGTGCCTGCAGGCGCTGGGCGTCGACTTCATCGACGAGTCCGAAGTGCTGACGCCCGCCGACGATAAGTATCACTGCGACAAGGAGCCGTTTACGGTTCCGTTCGTCTGCGGCGCGCGCGACTTGGGCGAAGCCCTGCGGCGCATCGCCGAAGGCGCGGCGATGATTCGCAGCAAGGGCGAAGCGGGCAGCGGCAACATCGTCGAGGCCGTCCGGCACATGCGGGCGATCCGCGACGCGATCGCCGAGTTGACCGTCGTTCCGAAGGAAGAATTGGTCGTGCGCGCGCGCGATCTCGGCGCGCCGCTCGAACTGGTCAAGGACGTCGCGGCGAACGGCAAGTTGCCGGTCGTGCTCTTTTGCGCGGGCGGCGTCTCGACGCCGGCCGACGCGGCGTTGATGATGCAGCTCGGCGCCGAAGGCATCTTCGTGGGCAGCGGCATCTTCAAGGCTGCGGCCATCGTCGAGAACGGCGTCGCGCAATATGATGAAAACGGCTTCCCGCGCGTCGATCCGGAGTTGGCCCTGCGCTATGCCAAGGCGATCGTTGCGGCGACCCTGCACTTCAACGATCCGCAAGCGGTCGTGGAGGCGCACAAGTCGCTGGGTGGCGCGCGCGCGATGAGCGGCATCGACCTGCGTTCGTTGCCCGAGTCGGCGATGCTGTCGGTGCGCGGCAACTGAGCCCGATCATCGGCGTGCTGGGCGTGCAAGGCGACGTCGCCGAGCACCTCAGCGCGCTCGCCGATTCGGGCGCATGCGGCCTGACGGTCAAGACGCCCGCGCAACTCGCCGCCGTCGACGGCCTGATCATCCCGGGCGGCGAATCGACTACGGTGATACGCTTATTGGAACGCTTCGGTCTCGACGAGCCGATCGTCGCTGCGGTCCGCGCGGGCCTGCCGCTGTGGGGTACCTGCATGGGACTGATCGTGGCCGCGCGCGAGGTCGTCGGCGTGGAGCAGCGGACGCTGGGTCTGATCGATGTGTCGGTGCGCCGCAATGCCTTTGGGCGGCAAACCGCCTCGGCCGAGGTGCCCCTCGAAATTCCGGCCTTGGGTTCCGAGCCGTTTCCGGCGGTCTTCATCCGCGCGCCCTGGGTCGAACGAGCCGGAGCGGGCGTGGAGATCGTGGCCACATATGCAGGTCACGGGGTCTTCGTGCGTCAGGGCAACGTGATGGGCACGTCCTTCCACCCCGAGCTGACCGGCGACCGCCGCGTGCACGCGTACTTCGTGCGCGAACTGGTCGAGGGGAAACCGGCCGCCGCCTGATCTGCCCCGCAATACGGCGGGGAAGGTCGCGCGCGGCGGCGTATCGTTGTCGGCGAGATGGCTATCCAGTCGCAGGTGACGGCGAGCCGAATAGAGCCGAGGGTCTCCCCCGGCGCTCGGTCCGCCGCGACGTGGCGTGGCCCCGACCTGCAGACGACGTGTGTGAAGCGAGGCCCGATGGCCTCGCTTCGTTCGTTTCTCGACCGTTCCGTACTAGCGGAGGCCGCGTGACCGACGTCCTGGTTTTGAACTTCACGTACGAAGCGCTCAACATCACGAGCTTTCAGCGAGCCGTCAAGCTGATCTTCTCGGGCAAGGCCGAGGTCGTCAGCGGTCGCGCGCAGATGCTCAAGTCGAGCCGCTACGAGATGCGCCTGCCCTCGATCATCCGCATGCTCTACTACATCCGCCGCCCCATGCAGAAGGTCGCGCTGACCAAGAAGAACATCCTCCTGCGCGACGACTACACCTGTCAGTATTGCAATCTCAAGGGCGAGCGCTTGATGACCGTCGACCACGTGATGCCCAAGAGTAAGGGTGGCCCGTCGACGTGGGAAAATCTCGTCTGCGCCTGCATGCGTTGCAACAACCGCAAGAACAATCGTACGCCCGAGCACGCGAACATGCCCCTCAAACGCAAGCCGAAGGCGCCGAAGTACATCCCGTGGATCCGCGTCAAGCGCAACACGCTACCCGACGAGTGGCACAAGTTCTTGTTCCTCTACAACGTTTCGATCGAGGAACGCCTCGAAGTCTGAGCCGGCGATCGGAGCAACGCTTGCGCGTTGCACCGGGGTTCGCCGAGTTTCCGTGGATGAGTCGCAGGCCTGCGGCGCGTGGGCGAGAAGCCGCTCGCGTGAAAGTACTGCTCTTTACGCTCGCGTTCGTCGCGGGCGCTTCTTCCTTGGCGCGAGCCGACGCGGCTCCGATCGGGTTATCGGTCGACACGCGTGAAGTGACGCGCGGCGTCATCCACGTGCACGAAACGATTCCGGGCGTAAGCGGTCGGGTGAAACTCGTCTATCCGAAGTGGATACCGGGTACGCACGGACCGACGGGCCCGGTCTCAGAGGTTGCGAGCATTACGGTGAGCAGTGGCGGCGAGGCCTTGGCCTGGCGGCGAGATCCGGTCGACCTCTACGCGATCTACGTCGACGTGCCGGCCGGGAAGAGCGGACTCGAGGTCAGCTTCGACGACTACAACGCCGGCGCCGACGGCGGACGATTGGCCACGCCGAACATCATGTCGCTGAGTTGGAACCGCGTCGTGTTGACGCCGTACGTCGAAAACTATTCGACGCAGATCATTGCGCCGTCGCTAACCTTGCCCGGCTCCGATTGGCAGTGGGCGACCGCGCTCGAATCCACGGGGCAAAGCGGCGCGACGGTTTCGTTCAAACCGGTTTCCTTGGAACAACTCGTCGACTCGCCGATCGATGCCGGCCTCAACGTGAAGAAGATTCCGCTGGGCGCGATAAGCGGGGCGCCGGTCGACATCGCGATCTTCGCCGACACGCAAGACCAGCTCGAAATCTCCGACAAGCACGTCGAAAATCTGCGCAGGCTCGTGCGCGAAATGGCCGCGCTCTACGGCGCTCGCCACTTCAACCACTACACGTTCTTGCTGACCGTCTCCGACGTGTTGCCCGGACAGGGCCTGGAACACCATCAGTCGAGCGACGACGGTTCCAGCGGCGACAGTCTGACGTCGGATAAGGGCTTCGCCGGGTCACTGGGCGATCTGCTGGGACACGAGTTCAACCATTCGTGGGACGGCAAATACCGCCGCCCCGCCGATCTCGCCACGCCCAACCTCCAGGTGCCCATGGTCGACGATCTGCTCTGGGTGTACGAGGGCATGACGCAGCATTACGGGCAGTTGCAGGTCGAGCGCAGCGGCGCTTGGACGCAGGCGCAGTGGCTCGACGTGCTGGTGGGCGAATACGCGAGCCTCGACACGACCACCGGACGCGCCACGCGTCCGCTGGTCGATACCGCGACGGCCGCGTCGGTGCTGCGCGGCTCGCGCGCCTTCGCCGCGGCACGCCGCACGCAGGATTACTACACTGAAGGCGCGCTACTCTGGCTCGAGGCCGACGTCACGATCCGCAAGCTCTCCGGCGGCAAACGGTCGCTCGACGATTTCACGCGGGCGTTTTTTGGTCAACACGACACGGGCCCGATCGTGGTGACCTATACGCGCCAGGACGTCGTCGATGGCCTCAATGCCGTGCAGCCGTACGACTGGGCCGGATTCTTCCACACACGCCTCGACGCAGTCGCGCCCCATCCGCCCAACCCGTTCGAGGCGGGCGGATACCGGGTCGTCTACCAGGCGGAACCGAGTGCGTTCAGCAGGCTCGGCCGTTACGCCGGGGGACTCGATGCGCGGTACTCGCTGGGCTTCTCGGCCAGCGCGCAGGGCGTCGTCGGCGACGTACTCGACGGATCACCGGCCGCCAAAGCCGGCCTGGGACCCGGCATGAAGCTCATCGGCATCGACGGCCGCACCCTCACCGACGGTCAGTCGCAACTCGACAGTGCGCTCAAGGCCGCGCAGAGCGGCGGTAAGGTACGGCTCCTCTTGACCGCCGGCAACACATATCGTGAGGTCAGCATCGATTACCACGGCGGACCGCGCTTTCCGCACCTCGAGCGCATTCCCAATACGCCGGACGTGCTCAAAGACATCGCCGCGCCTAGGGCGCCCGCAGCGACCTGAGTCCCTCGCGGGCCGCTCGATTGAGAACGAAGATAACTTGGGGTCAGGCGGCCCACTGCGGCGGACCGTGCACGAAGCGTCGTGCGCCGCAGATGCACCCGAATGCCGTCAGCCTGCGGCGCCCGCCATGCGATCGTGATTGGTCGGGCGTGCGCGCTTTCTGTCGAACAACTCCCAGATTCTACTCTCGATCTCAGCGCGGTGCTCGTTCACTATGGTAAGGGCAACGGGGTCGCGATGCAGGTGCAGGCAGGTCTGGCACATGTGCACGTTCTCCACCGGCAATACGTAGTTTGGGATAAACCTCTTTACGAACTCCAAGATGAGCTCCGGGCCCGCCACGTGCAGCATCACCTTCAAGAAGTCGTCGGGCGCTTCTTCGACGACCTCTTGGATGGTTTTGTTTGCGACGGACCCGAGGTGAAGGTCGGGAATCGACTCGATGGGATAACCGCAACACGCCGCAAGCGAAAGGTCGGGCGTAACGGTGAGATCGTCAAAGATGAAACCGCATCCCGGAACTGGATCGGGTCGAAATCTGCGGTCATCCGCGCTGTGGCGGAGCACGGCTCGTCCGACGCCGTCGGCGTGCGGAATCCAGGAGCGCCTAAAGAGCTCGAGACGTGGATCCGGCGTGCGCTCGCGTATCTCACGCGCATCGACGATCCATCGCCAGTCGAAGGTCGTGTCGGCGAAATCCTCGATGGCGACGTGAACCTGCATCCCTAAATCGAACGCTGCAGCCGCTGCGTGAACTATGCGTTCGGGCGGCACGAACTTTGCATGCATCTCACCCGTACTGAGGGTGATGTCGCCGAGGCCGGCGTCCGCGGCGCGCTCCATCCGCTCGCGCGCGCTCTTTTCGGTTACTGCCCAATACCCATTGGTCGTCGTGGAGACCTTGAGGCCGTGCTTTGAAGCCCGCCTGAAATGATCGTCCAATTCGCGACCGAGCAAGAAGCACTCGCCACCGACGAAGGAGATCGTGCCTATCGACGCAATTGCGCTCGCCTCATCGATAAGGCTCGCAAGGCGGGCCTTAGGGATACGCTTCGTTACCCGTGGCGTGCAAGCGAAACAGCAGTGATCGCATGCTGCCGTGCACTGATGCGTAGTGACGAGCGTTAATACGCGAGGCCGCAGGCGTGCAATTTCCATATCGCCCCGAGAAGGTTCAGGATAAGCCTAGGATCTTGCGCACTGCCGCCTCGTCGGTTATCTCACGCCAGTCAAAGTCTGGATGAGGCGTCGGGTCGGTGGGGTAGGGGTAGTACGTTTCTTCGAGATATGGAAGGGCGAGCGGTCCGGGATTCGCCGCGTCCGGATATAGGCTCGGCCCTAGATACGGGCTCGGAATCGGAGGAGGGGGCACGTCCCCATGAATCTGCGCAATCGTGCCGGGGTCGGAAACCGGATACACGCTACCATCTGAAAGGTAGATTGTCATCGACCTCGGCGTGACTCCCGCCTTTGCGCTCAGGGGTGGTTTGGCAGAAGTTGGTTTAGCAACTGGTTCCGCCCCGCTCTTTGATTGTTCGTCAGGCGACGTGCCCATGATTAGTAAGGCCTCCTCGTCTTCAATTTAAGGGCGGCAAGAATCGCTCTCTTGCTCGTAGAACGAGTATACACGGTTTCTCGTGGCTGCGCAACGTAGAGGAGGAAGGGCGTTTATGTTTTATGCTTTGCATATCGGGATGGATTATGTGAGCGAGCGTTTTGCCCACCTCCATCTCACGCTCAGGGGGTGTGTGTATAGTGCGCAGAAATTAAGAAGGGTTATCGAGAGGCTGGCCCCGGAACCCCTGGAAAGCGTCGTTTTTTCCGACGCTACCGTAGCGACTGCAGTAGCCGCGCTGGGGGACCTCGCTTTACGCGCGAAAGCGGGCGATACGGTATTGTTTAGTTTTCACGGGCATGGAGTCCGCTTCGAAGTCGGTTTCGAGAGCCAGGCTGTTGGGGGAGTGATCACCGGGAGCGTTGCGTCTGAGGTCGTGCCAAGTGGTCCGGTCGGCCGAAAGCGGCTTGCTACCGGTGACGCAGATTCCGCACGCGGCAGGCTGGAAGAGCCGATCGCCGTGAAGCCGCCGATAGCTCTTCAGATGTTCAATCCAACGTCCCAGCCGTCGCATCTCGCAGATGGCGCCCATTTTCCTACGACGGGGATCCTGCTTTACGACCGGATGATGTTGGTTTCCGAGTTCGCCGACCTCTTGGCCCGCTTCCCTCGCGGCGTGCGTTTCATCAGCATCATCGATGCATGCGCGGCGGGCGGATTTTCGTTACCGGGAGACCATTCGGGACAGAAGGGGAAAGCGCTCGGGCCGAAAGCACCGGTGGAGTTAAAGCCTCGAGTCGAGCCCGACGAGGATGCCTCATCCTCCGACGTGGTGAGGCAGGTCTGTGACATGGATCGAGACCTCTACGGTATATTGGTCCCCCAAGCGACGGATAGCTCGAGCGATCTGCGGATTCCATTCGTTCACTTTGCGGCCTGCCAGGCAGACCGTTATATGGAAGTGATGGAGAGTGGAACGTTCTTTACCAACGCGCTCGTAGCAGTCTTGGAACGAGCGCTGAAGGAAAAAGCAGAGCGGCCGCTGACCTACGAGCAGGTCTGCGAACGGGTCGTTAGCGAGCTAAGTCTCGAGACTAGTAACGAGATGGCCCCGACGATCTCGTGCGAGGGCATCTATAGCAACGGCATCCTCAAGCGAACGTTTCTTCACTAGGAAGGGTGAGCGCAGGGCGCTTTCCATGCTGCGCGTTCTACGACGATAGGAGCGATGTCGAGTCTTGCCGCAATGGGCTCGCCTTGAGTTCGCGGCTAAAAATGCTTCGCATGCGCCGCTCGGCGAGCTCGTCACCTTCCTCGGCAACGGCCGTTAGGAAACGGTTCAATTGCCGCCTCGCGGCAGTGAGGTCGGATGTTCTGAGGAGCGTCCGGAGCATGATCTCGCAAGCGCATTCGTCCGTGGCGTCTCGATCCATGAGCTCGCCCGCGTGACGCTGAGCGACGCTCCAAGCTCCGCGTGCATACGCGTCCTTGGCCAAGGTCAGTGTCGCCGTTCGGCGCAGTTCGGCCAGGCGGTGGTCGAGCGAAACGTACCAATTGTAGCGAAGGAGTTCCTCGCGCGTGGGGTCCATTTCCGAGTCGAGATATTTGCGCAACGCTCGCGCGCGTTCGGGGGGTATCGTTTCCATGAGCGAGCACTCGTGCACGAGGCTCTCGATATTCGATAAATCGATCGATACGTCAGCGCCGAGCCCGTAGCCTCCACGTATAGAGAGGATCGCGACGTCACCCAGCTTCTTACGAAGCTTGTGCACGACGACTCGGAGGTTGTTCGCGGCTGCGTCCGCATCCAAATCGGGCCAAAGAGCGTCGGCGATGGAATCGCGATGCATGGCCCGGCCGCTTACCGCCAAGAGCGCCACCAGCGCAAATTCGCGGGTTGAGACGTCGACGGGATGGCCGTCGCGAAATACCTTACCCCTAACGAGCTCGATCACGATGCCGGACGCGATCTGCGGACTACGACGCAGCCGCAGCTCTACAAAGCGCTGGAGCGCGCCCAGATCGGGGTCTTGGCGAGCATATGCGAGAACCGCGTTGCGAAGCGGAGCGATATCGATCGAGGCAGCCAAGTCGCAGGCGGCCGCTGCGTGATCCAACTTGAACTCTGGATCGTACTCGGCGGCTGCAATCCGCGAGATTACGCGCAGGCCAACGTCGCCTGAGATATCCGACTCCGCTACCGCGCGTCTCACGAACTGTACGCGCTTCGTACCCGACGCGCTCGAAGCAAGAAACAGAAAACCGATGGTTCGCAGCGTTACGGCCTCGAAGCCGGTGGGTTGAGCGTCGTCGTCTCCTGCAACAGCCTCGAGCCAAAAGTGCCAGGCGTTCTCGAAGCCCGGGAGTAAAGCGGCGCGTATTTCCGCTACCGCTCGCGCCAATCGTTCGTCGTCTCCGGCGTACCAGGCCTCAAAAGCTAGATTTGATAAACTGATGAGAAGGCGCGAAACGAGCCCGTGGTGTCGAGCCAGACGCGCCGTTTCTTCGAGCAGCGAGATACCGCGCTCGTACTCACCGCTACGGAGGGCGGTAGTCGCCTCGATGAAGTCCATGAGCTGTGCGTGGAGGCGCGGATTTTTCTTCGCCATCGAGACGTCGCGAGTCGCGGCCCTCGCCTCTAGGTAGTGACCGAGCATGGATAAGAGTGAAAGCCTGACGACGCGCAGCTCCGCTGCGATGCCCTCGGTTGCGATGAATTCGAGCGCATCCTCGATTACTGCCTTAGCTTCACGAGGCTTACCACCGTGTAACAGCAGCCAGGAGTATTGAATGGCGATATCACTTCGCTGACGCTCGGGTGCGTCATGGGGTAGCGTGTAATATACTCGGCGTGCCTCGTCGAGTAGTTGTTCGAGTGGGACGGCGAAGCGGCGGAACTCCGACGCGGCGAGCCACAACGACGGGTGGCTGATGATGCTCTCGGAGTCGAGTTCGCTGAGCACGTTTAGGAGACGGTAGGTCTTTGCCGGATCTGTCGTTGGGGGTAGGTTAGCTAGGCAGGCCGCAGCACGTTCGCGGTCACCGAGGGAAAGGAAAATCTCGCCCGCACGAAGGGCATCGCCGTCCCGCTGACACGCCGCTGCGGTGTCCTTCGCGAGGTCGGAGCACTCCGGACCGTACCGTGCCGCAGCAATCGATCGCAGCAGCGGGTGGGGCTCTACCTGGCCGGAGTCCGATTCGCGTAATAGAGGCGATTCGCGTAACAGGTAGGCATACTCCGCTGCGCTGAGGCGAGCCCAGGCGCTCGCTTCGTGTTTTGCCAGGTTGGGAATTGCGATAGACAAGAGCGTCGCCTTGCGCTCGGTCGGACTCAGAGTGTCGAGATATTGGCTGGACATGTATTCGATCAGTGCGTCGAGAGCTTTCGGGCCTCGACCTCGAAGTGCCTCAGTCAATCGGCCTTCCACCTCGAGCCTACGCATGAGTTGAACCGCTATGGGCCAACCCGCCGTTCGTGCGAACACCTCGTCGGCCAACTCTTCGCCGGCGCCGGCTGCTCGGAATAACTCGAGAACCTCATGGCGGCTCAGCCGCAGATCGTCCATTCCGATGAATTCGGTGCGATGAGGCAAGGCGTGCCTACTGATGTCGTTCGGCAGCCGGCTGCGCGAACAGAGTATGACCCTTCTCCCGCTCGGGCGGCACGACAAGAGGGTGCCGATGAAGGAAAGAATGTCGGCGTGCGAGGTCGCCGCCTCGACGTTATCTAGAGTAAGATACGATGGCTCTGACGGAGGGAGCACCCAAAGGCGCTGGACGAGAGTTTGCCAGTCGGCCGGATTGCTTGGGTCGGATGAAGCACGCGCCTCTGCCAGCGCGCGTCCGCGCTGGGGGCTCTCGGTGGCGAGAGCTTCGAGCAGGCTCTTCGCGACATCGATCAGCGCTAAACCCGACACGTCGCAACTCGCCCTGGCTCGACGAGTCGCCGCTAATCTCGTTGCAAACGTGGTCTTCCCAAAACCCGCGGGTGCGGTCACCAGAATGAGATCGACATCCGCTTTGTCGATTCGCTGAATAATCGCCGCCAAAGAGTCGGGTAGCGGGGGCACTCGGTCGTATTGGACGGACCCGCGTACCCAACCCTATTGCGCGATGCCTTTGAACGCCAGATTCCGCAGATTTTCACCCGGCTTGATCCCCAGTTCGCGCTCGAGGGCGCGCTCGTAGCGAAGGAACTCGGCTAGTGCGGCGCCGCGGTTGCCCAGGGCGTGGTAGGCCCGGATGGCGATCTCGCGGGGCTCCTCGTCCAGGGACTCGCCGTCTTCGTATTCGATCGCGAGTCCGAGGGCCCGTGCCGGGTCGCCGGCGAGCAGGGCGTCCGTGGCCAGGACCGTGCACACCTCGCGGTTGAGATGTCCGAGGCGCCACTCGATCGGCTCGAACCAGGGTTCACACGCCCAAGGATCCTTGACCCTCCGCTTGAGGCGCTGCGCGTAGGCCTCGAAGCGGGCCATCTCGCCGGCGCAGAGCCGGCGCCGGGCTTGACGGGTCAGCCGCACGGCGCTCTCGGTCGCACGGAGTTCGTCCAGCGGGCACTCCGTCAGCGCGTATCGGCCGTCGCTCCAGTTGACGATGGGCGGCAAGCCGCACTTGCGGCGCGCCCGGCAGATCGCCACCTTCAGGGTATTGTGCGCCGACTCGAGGTCGAGGTGTCCGAACAGCGTGTCGGCGATCTCCTCGCGGCTGCCGCCGCGCTTGACCGCGAGGTACACGAGTACCGCGCGCTCGAGGCGCGTCAGCTTCGTTCCCGGTTCGTTCGTCCGGATCTCGCCGGAGAGGAGATCGATCCGGCCCCAAGCCTCGCCCATTTCCGCGCGTCCGGTTCCGACGCCGGCACCCGTTTCGTCTGTCATTGCCATCGTCCTCATGCACCGGCCGTCCCAATCGGCGGGCCGTGAGGCCAATCTAGAACAGGGCCATTAAAAAGCCATTACCGGCTTCAGGACACGGCGGGCGAAGCACGGGGAGTGTGGGTTCACGGGCCACATCGCAGCGTCATCGAGCGCCCCTCCGAACTTGGGCCGGAAGACCTCGGGCCGAGGCAAGGTCCCGGCGGTGGGCATGGAATGGTCGGGCGCGTGGATCAAAGCCGGACTCCGTACTTCGACGTGCTCCTCGACTACGTCGACTCCGGCGTCATCCCGTTCCACACGCCCGGCCACATGCAGGGCAAGGGCATGGACCCGGCCCTGCGCGACTTTTTGGGCGACAACGTGCTGGCCATCGACCTCACCCAGATTCGCGGTCTCGACGACCTGCTGCAGCCCACGGAGGCCATCGAAGAGGCGCAAGAACTCGCGGCCGAAGCCTACGCCGCCAACCACTCGTTTTTCCTGATCAACGGCTCGACGAGCGGCAATCAGATCATGATGATGACCGCCGTCAATCCCGGCGAAAAGATCGCCATCCCGCGCAACGCGCACAAGAGCGCGATGGGCGGCCTGATCATGAGCGGCGCGCACCCCGTGTGGATGAAACCGGAAGTCGACGAGACGCTGCACATGGACCACACGGTCACGCCGGAGACCGTGCGCCGCACGCTCGACGAACATCCCGATCTTGCGGCGGTCTACGTCGTCAGCCCGACGTACTACGGCGTCGCCGCCGACCTCGAAGGCATCGCGCGCGTCGCGCACGAGCGCGACAAACCGTTGCTCGTGGATGAAGCGTGGGGCCCGCACTTCCATTTCCATCCCGATCTGCCGATCGACGCGCTCGAAGCCGGCGCCGATCTGTGCATCAACTCCACGCACAAGATGCTGGGCAGCATGTCGCAGACCGCGATGCTGCACGAACGCAGCCCGCGAATCCGTCTCGACCGGCTCAAAGCCGTCGTTAAATTATTTCTTTCGACGTCGCCGAATCTCGTTTTGGTCGCGTCGCTCGACGTCGCGCGCCGCCAGATGGCCACGCAAGGTCGCGCGCTGCTGCAACGCACGATCGATCTGGCCAACGATACGCGGCGCCGACTGAACGAAATTCCCGGCGTGTACTGTTTCGGCGAGGAGCAGATCGGCAAGCCCGGCGTCTTCGATCTCGATCCGACGAAGATCACGATCACGGTGAAGGATCTGGGCTATACGGGCTATGAAGCCGAAGAGATTCTGCGGCGTCGCTACAACGTGCAGTGCGAACTCGCCGACCTGTTCAACTGTCTCGCGCTGTTCACGATCGGGACGACGCAAGAGGCTGCCGACCGTTTGGTCTATGGCGTGAAGGAACTCGCGCGCGAGGATCGCCCGATCGACGTGTTTTCGCCCTCGGGCGTACTCGAACGCCGTCTGAAAACGGGCACGTATGCGCTGCCCAAGATCCCGCCGATCCGGATGAACCCGCGCGAGGCCTTCCTAGCCGACACGGAGTTCGTGCGCTTCAAGGAGAGCGCCGGACGGATTTGCGCCGAGGTCATCACGCCGTACCCGCCGGGCATACCCGTGATCTCGCCGGGCGAGGAGATCACTCGCGAAATCATCGACTACCTGCGGCTCGAGCAGCGTGCGGGCGTGCGGATGCAGGGCCCGTACGATTCGGAACTTCGGGAAATTCGGGTAGTATCTTCGCAGACGTGAGGATTCCAAAGATTTCGGGCCGGACGGACAAGGTGCCGCCCGCCCCGCACAGAAGCACGGGCGCAACGGTAACGGCCGGGAGATACAACTCGGCGCCGCCCGAATTCGCAACGAGGATGTGCATTGGCCGTTAACGCCGAGTCCGTCTCTCCGCACTGGGAATTGACCCAACTCCTCGACATCTTTCCGCTGCCGATTCGGCAAGCGCTCGTCCGGCTCCCCAAGCTGGACCAGCTGATCGAGGTTGTGATGGACCTGGGACGCCCGCCCGAGGCGCGCTTCCCGGACGATTTCACATACTTGAGCGACCACAGCGTGACGCTCGAGGACTTGGCTCACGTCAATTCGCGGCTCTCACCCTTCGGCGCGGACAATCGCGCCGGCATCGAGCAGACGCTGCATCGCATCTCGGCGATTCGCAATCGCTCGGGTAAGATCGTCGGCCTGACCTGTCGCGTGGGGCGCGCGGTCTACGGCACGATCGACATCATCCTCGACGTGATCCGCAGCGGCAAGTCGATCTGTCTCTTGGGGCGGCCCGGCGTCGGCAAGACGACGATGCTGCGCGAGTGCGCGCGCGTGCTCGACCGAAGACCGCAAGCGCGTCGTGATCGTCGACACGTCCAACGAGATCGCGGGCGACGGCGACATCCCGCATCCCGGTATCGGACATGCCCGGCGCATGCAGGTCGCCGATCCCACGCACCAACACGCGGTCATGGTCGAGGCCGTGGAAAATCACATGCCCGAAGTCGTCGTCATCGACGAGATCGGGACCGAAGCCGAGGCTTTGGCCGCGCGTACCATCGCGGAACGCGGCGTGCAACTCATTGGCACCGCGCACGGCCGCACGCTCGAAAACATCCTGATGAACCCGACGCTCTCCGACTTGGTCGGCGGCATCGGCAGCGTCACGCTCTCCGACGAAGAAGCGCGCCGCCGCGGCA
>PLFC01000022.1 GCA_003136655.1 Vulcanimicrobiota bacterium | reverse complement strand
CGATCATCATGGGCTGGGTCAATCTGGCCATGGCCAAGATTCTCTCGCTCACGTTGCACGTGCCGAAGCTCGAAGCGCTCGCGGTGTGCCTGGTCTTCACGGGCATCTACGTGACGATCGGCGGCCTCTGGGGCGTGCTCGTGACCGACGTGCTGCAATTCGCCGTCAAGTTGTCGATGGCCGTCGTGCTGGCCGTCGCGTCGGTGGCAGCCGTGGGCGGCATCGGCCCGCTCGAGAGCAAGCTCGCCGCGCTCGACGCCGCGCACGAGATCGGGGCCGGCGGCTCGATTCTCGCCTTCTTCCCCACGGGCGATGCGGCGTGGCTGCCCGCGCTGACGCTGGTCACGTATCTCGCCGTGCAGTGGTGGGCCTCGTCGTATCCCGGCGCCGAACCGGGCGGAGGCGGCTACATCGCGCAACGCATCTTCAGCGCGCGCAGCGAGAACGATTCGCTCGCGGCGACGCTCTTCTTTAACGTCGCGCACTACGCGCTGCGGCCGTGGCCGTGGATTTTGGTCGCACTCGCCGCGCTCGTACTCTACCCGCACGGCGTCGTCGGCGCCGACGGTAAGGTCGATCCGGAATTAGGTTACGTGCAGGCCATGATCGATCATCTGCCGCTCTCGTTGCGCGGCCTGATGATGGCCGGCTTCCTGGCCGCCTACATGTCGACGATCGGCACGCACTTGAACCTCGGCGCCTCGTACCTGACCAACGACCTCTACAAGCGCTTCCTCAATCCCGGTGCGAGCGATGCGCACTACGTCACCGTCTCGCGCGTCGCAACCGTGATCGTGATGTTTCTCGCGGCCTACGGCGCCTACACGATGACCTCCGTGGGCAACGCCTGGATATATCTTTTCAATCTCACCGCGGGGGTGGGACTGGTCATGATCCTGCGCTGGTATTGGTGGCGGGTGAACGCGTGGAGCGAGATCTCGGCGCTGGTCGCGTCGGCGGTAGTGTCGAACGCGTTGACGCTCTTCAACGTCTTCACCGGACCCAACGCGACCGCGCAGATTCTGCTGGTCACCGTGCCCGTCACCACGCTCGTGTGGCTCGCCGTGACGTTCGCGACCAAACCCGACGACCAGGAAACGCTCGTGCGCTTCTTCGAGCGCGTGCGCCCGAGTGCGCTCGGCTGGAAGCCGATCGCGCGCATCGCCTCCCCGGGTGCCGGCCAAGAGTCGCTCGGGCTCAACGCACTCGATTGGATCGCAGGCTGCGGCCTCGTCTACGGCACGCTCTTCGGCATCGGCAAACTCGTACTCGGCGACCTGACCCAGGGCGCGATCTACATCGCGGTAGCGATCGTTTGCGGCGCGACGATCGCCTACAACATCGCGCGCACGAGCGAGCCCGACCTACCCGAAACGCTCGAACCCGCGCAGTCGGGTTAGTCCGAGCCCGGCGCGACGAGCCGGGGCAGCACGTCAGCGGCGCTGCCGCGCAGCGTCACCTGCGCGTACGACGAGAGCGGCGTCGTCTCGGGATTGACCTCGACGACGAGCGCGCCTTCCGGCGCGAGCGTCGCGAGCGATGCGGCGGGCTGCACCTGGCCCGACGTGCCCACCACGAGCAACACGTCGGCCCGCGCCGCGGCGGCGACCGCAGCCTTCCACACGTCCTCCGGCAACGCTTCGCCGAACCAAACGATGTCCGGACGAAAGCACCCGCCGCACGCGTGCGCGATGCCGGCGAAGCGCACGCCGGGCTCGAGCGGACGTCGCGCGGCGCAGCGATTGCAGCGCGCTTCGCGCAAGTTACCGTGCAGTTCGAGCACGTTCCGCGAACCGGCGCGAAAGTGCAGCGAGTCGACGTTCTGCGTGACCAGCGTGAAGTCGCCGATCCGCGCTTCGAGTTCGGCTAAAGCGCGGTGTCCCGCGTTGGGCTCGACCTCCGCGTGCTTGGCACGCCGCTCGTCGTACCACGTCCAGACGAGCTGCGGATCGCGTGCGAAGCCTTGGGGCGACGCCAGTTGCTCTACGCGATGCTCGCGCCACAGCCCGCCGGCGCCGCGAAACGTGGGCAGGCCGCTTTCGGCCGAGATGCCCGCGCCCGTGAGCACGCAGACCGAGCGCGCCTCGCTCAGGCGCTGCCGGGCGAGCGACTCACCGTTCACGCCGCGCGGCGTTCGTTTTCCGGTTTGGTAGCGTTCGCGCGACGCGCGTCGAGCGTGTGGATGGTGGCCATGCGCTGTCCGCCGCCACGCGGTTTCTGCGGCGGCGGGCCGCTCTCCAGATAGGTGTAGATGTTGGCCGCGGCCCCGGCAAGCGCCATGATGCCCCACAGGCCGAAGAAAACGAACGTCGGCTCGACCGGCCGGCCGTGGGCGGTGGCCCACAGCGGAAAGCCGATCGAGGCAAAGATGCAGGACAGCCCTCCGGCGGCCGCGAGGCCGGCCGCCACGAGGAACTGGGGGTCACGCTCTTTCCGCGCCTTCATGTGCGTCTCAATCTAAGCCTACCGGCTTCGCGTTTCAAGAGCGAGGGCAGAATTTCCGATGGGACGAAGCGAAGAGATGTGGACGATTCCGGCGGGCTCATGGCGCGAGTGCGAGACCGTGACCCAGCCGCTTTTGAGAGCTTATACGACGGCTTTCATCGGCTGGTCTACGGTATTGCCCAACGCATGCTCGACGATTCCATGGCCGCCGAAGACCTCACGCAGGCGGTTTTCTTGAAACTCTGGGCCGACCCCGATGCATTTCACGGGGGCAATTTCGGCGCCTGGATCGCGCGGGTCGCACGAAACCGTGCGCTCGACGTCATTCGGGCGCGCAGCGTGCGACCCGAAGGAGAATTCCCGATCGATTTGGGCTCGGACGACGATTTGGACGAAACGGTCCTGGCCAAGATCGAAGGCGAACGCGTTCGAGCCGCGCTGCGAGCGTTGCCCGACGAGCAGCGGGCCCCGATCGAACTGGGCTTTTTCGGCGGCATCACCCATGAAGAGATCGCGCGTCGCACCGGTACGCCGCTGGGCACGGTAAAGACGCGAATTCGCAGCGGCTTGCGCAAATTGCGCGAAGCGCTCGAAGCGAGTGCGGCATGAACGGCTCGTCCGAACACGACGAAGCGCTGCTCGACTCGGTCGCAGCGTACGCGCTCGGCACGCTGTCCGAGGCGGAGGCGCGCGACGTCGCCGCGCACATCGCAACATGCGCGGAATGCGCGCGCGAATACCACGACCTGCGCGGCGCCGCGGATCTGGTCGGCTACGCGGCCGAGACCCCGGAGTACGCGCCGAACGAACTGCAAAGCGCGCGCATGAAGTCCGCGATCGTGCGCCACGTACGCGCGGCCTCGGACGTGCCGCCGGTTACGGTGCCGGCGCCGGGCTCGACGCCGGCGCCCCCGCCTGCTTCGCCGGGTGCGCCCGTCGCGACGCTGCCGGTGCGGTCGCGCGCGCCGTGGCTGGCGTATCTCGCCGCGGCAGCATGTTTGGCCGTCGCGTTTCTCTCGACGTTCCAACTGAGCAACGTACGTGCCCAGCACGAGCAAGACGTCCAGCAATTGACGTTGCTGCGCGCGCAGGTCGATCAACAGGAAGTCGCCGCCAACGAGGCGCGCGGTCACCTGGCCTTGACCCAATCGATCGTTGCCGATTTGCTCGCGCCGGGCGCCCAACGGTTCCCGGTTCCGCGCGGCCTCGTCGCGCGCAGCAACGGCCGGATCGTCATCGCGCTGCAGCATCTCCCCGCGCTGCCCAAGGGCAAGGTGTATCAGGCCTGGACGCTGCGCCGCGGAGCAAAGGCCGTCGCGCCGAGCATCACCTTCACGCCCGATACGTCGGGCCTGCTGATCGTCGAGTTGCCGGGTAGCGCGACCGACATTGCCGCCGTCGCCTTGAGCGTCGAACCCACCGGCGGCAGTAAGGCGCCGACCACGACGCCGGCCTTCGTGCGCCCGCTTTCCTGACCATCGCGCGACGTTTCGAACCGCTCGCGCCGCGCGACGCCGCCGAGGCTCTCGCCTTCCTTTCGAACGAGCCGTACGACAACGTCTACGTCTATTCGCTCGTGCATGCGGGAACGGGCCCGTGCTATCTGTCGCGCGATGCCGGCGGGCTCGTTCGCGGCGTGCTCTACGACGGGCCGAACCTGGTGTTTGCGGTACGATCGGCGGAGGACGTCGATGCGTTCGCCGCCGCACCGCTCGGCGGCCGCGGCACGCGCATGATCGTCGGGCCGCGCCTCGCCGTCGAACGCTTTTGGGCAAAAGCGCGGGGACGTTTCAATCGTCCCTCGGCTTATCGCGATTCGCAGCCGGTGTATGCGCTCGAGCCGGGGCGCGTCTCCACAGCGCGACCTCGGACGGATCTCGACATTCGTCCGGCGACGCTCGACGAACTCGACGAGTTAGCCCTCCAGGCGGCCGTCATGGCCGCCGGAGAATTCGGCGCGCCGCCGCCGGCGCGCGTCGATTTCGGATTTCGCAGCCGCACCGCGCAGACGATTACGGCCGGTGGCTTTTGGCGCGCCCGGCGCGCGGGAAAGCTCGTTTTCCAATGCTACGTGGGCGCGACGAGCCCGTTCACCGCGCAGATCCAAGGCGTGTGGTCGCCGCCGGGTGCTCGCGGCCAGGGCGATGCATCGGCAGCCTTCACCGCGATCTGCGCGACGCTCTTGCAGACCTATCCGAGCCTATCGCTCTACGTCAACGGCTTCAACGAGCGCGCGATCGCGCTCTACGAGCGAACCGGATTTCGCCGCGTCTCGGAGTTTGCGTCGGTCATCTTCTGAGGTTCAGAGTTGCAGTACGTCGAGCGGGGTCTCGACCGCGCCCGCACCGTTGCGCACCACCCGATAGGCGCGCGTAGCGGGACGCGCGCTCGGAATCGCGTGCAAACGGCCGTCGACGTAATGCAGGCCCACGCCGTCGTCACAGGCGATGCCGTCGCCGATGACGCCCTCGCTCACCAACCGGTGGTAGGCCGGGCGCCGGTCGCGCTCGCCGTCGTAGTGCGGACAATTGCTGCCGGACACGAAGCCGAGGCACGGTAAGCGCGTCAGATCGCCGGCAAGCGAATCGGTGACGCCCTCCTCGAACCAGCAGATCGATCCCGCGCTCGAACCGCAGAGCACGATCCCGTTCGCGTAGGCTTCCCGCAGCGCGGCATCCATGCCCCAATCGCGCCAAACCGCGAGCATGCTGCGCGTATTGCCGCCGCCGACGTGCACGATGTCCTGGGAGAGGACCAAACTGCGGATGTCGGCCGGGGGCCTGCGAAAGAACTGCAACACCGAGAGCGTGCCGCCGAAACGGCCGTACGATTCATAGAAACGCGCGACGGAACCCGCATCGTCGCCGCTCGCGGTCGGCACGAAGAGCACGCGCGGTTTCGCTTTGCCGGAAGCAGAGACGATGTATTCCTCGAGCTTGAAGTTTCCGGTGTCGGGCAGCAAAACGCCGCCGCCCATCGCGATAATCTGTTCAGCCATCGTTTCTGCTTACGGTTTGAGGGGAGGAAACGTTCCTTCGCGGACTTCGCGCGCGTAATCGCGCAGAGCGTCGGTAGCGACCTCTGCGAGTTCGGCGTAGCGTTTGACGAAGGGCGGCGGATCGGGGTAGAGCCCGAGCGCGTCGTACAAAACGAGCACCTGGGCATCGCAGTGCGGGCCGCTTCCAATACCAATGGTCGGAATCGAGAGCTGCTGCGTGATTTCGGCGCTGACGGTTGCATCGATTCCTTCGAGCACGACTGCGAACGCCCCGCTCGATTCGACCGCTCGTGCGTCGGCCAGCAAGAGATCGCGGTCGCGTTTGCGTTTGAAGCCGGCCTCGAGCGCGGCCGTCTGAGGCAAAACGCCGATATGTGCCACCACCGGAATGCCTGCGGCCACGATCGCCGCGATGCGGCTCGCGACGCGCACGCCGCCCTCGAGCTTCACGCTGCCGGCCCCGGCCTTTACCAGTCGAACGGCCGAATGCACGGCATCGACATCGCCGGCTTCGTACGATCCGAAGGGCAGGTCGACGATCACGTGCGCCTTGTGCGTCGAACGCACCACCGCGCCGGCGTGCCGGCACATGTCGTCGAGATCCACGGGAACGGTCGACGTAAAGCCGAGCGCGACATGGCCGAGCGTGTCGCCCACGAGGACGACGTCGATGCCGGCGGCTTCGACGCAGCGCGCGAACGGCGCGTCGTAGGCGGTGATGACGGGGAAGGGAATGCCCTTGCGGGCACGGATCGCCGTCGCGCCGAGGCGCCTCTCGAATGCCATCATCGTCGCGCTACGCCCCGGCGGCGCGGCGCACCTCGTCCAAAGCGCGCTCGTTCTCGGGCGTGGGCACGCCGAGCGAACGCCCGAGGCGCACGATTTCACCGTTGATGGCTTCGATCTCGGTGGGCCGGCCGCGGTCGAGGTCTTGCAGCATCGACGAGCGGTTCGACGCCGTGGCGCGAGCAACGTCGAGAACGCGCTCGACCGGATCGGCGTAGGGCAAAGCGACGCCCGCAGCCGCGGCCACTGCGGCGGCTTCGCGAGCGAGAAGCGCGGCGCGAACCGAGGCCGGCGCGTGATCGAGCACGTGGGCGTTGGTTCGGCCCGCGAGCGCGGTGACCGGATTGATCGCCGCGTTGACCACGAGCTTGGCCCAGAGGTGCGGTTCGATCGGGTCGGCGACGGCCGCGGCCAAACCGGCGGCACGAAACAGGTCGGCAAGTGCATCGCCGAGATCAGTGCCCGCAGATCCGGCCGGTGTGCCCACCGTCGTCAAACCGAAACCGCCGCGGCGCACGGTCCCGTCCGCGTGGCGCGTGGCGCCCTCGGTCGTGGGCGCGAGGAGAATCGTTCGGCCCGGCCCGAGCGCGGTCTCGATGTGTCCGACTTGGAGCAGCCCGTTCTGCAACGATGCGATCGCCGCGCCCGTTGCGAGCACGTCGCGCAGCGGGCGCAGCGCCGCGACGGTATCGTAGGTCTTGACCGCGACGAGCACGATGCGGGCCGCGGAGAGACGCGTGGGATCGCCGCCGCGCCTCAGCGTTTCGACGCGCGCGACTTTCCCCAAGGCGTCGGCGAAGAGCGTGCCGAGAGCGCCTGCGCCGACGATGCCGATCGTCATTCCGCCGCATTCACGACGGCAAGCCCTTCCGCCCGGCGAATCTGAACATTAAACAATACGGGACACATATTGACTTACTGAACGATGTTCAATATTCTCGACACATGAACGTCGCGATCTTCGGAGCGGCCGGCGCGATCGGCCCGGTCGCCGCCACGGAACTCTTGCGCCGCGGTCATCGCGTGCGGGTCGTCGGACGCGACGCGAGTCGGCTGGCCGGCATCGCCGGCGCCGAACCGTTTGCGGCCGATCTGCTCCAGCCCGAGGCCGCCGCGGCCGCCGCCGAGGGCATGGATGCGATCCTGTATACTGCCGGCGTACCCTACGACCGGTTCGATCTCCACCCGCCGATGATGCGCAACGCACTTGCTGCAGCGAAGGCGTCGGGCGTGCGTCAATTCATCCACATCTCCAACGTGTACGTGTACGGCCTGCCGCAAACTCCCCTCGTGTCCGAAACGCACCCGCTCGCGCCGAACACGCGCAAGGGAACGTTCCGCCTCGAACAAGAGACTCTGGTCGTCGCCGCGCACGACCCGAACGGTTTACGCACGCTGGCCTTGCGGCCGCCCGACTTCTTCGGACCGGGCGTGGCCAACTCGCTTGCCGACTTCGTGCTCAACGCCGCGCTCGCGGGAAAAACGCCCGACGTGTTGGGACCCGACGATCGCCCGCACGAGTTTATTTACGTTCCCGATCTCGCGCCGGTCATCGCCGATCTCTTCGAGCGGCCCGACGCGTTCGGAACGGCCTACAACATCGCCGGCAGCGGCGAGATCACGACGCACGACTTCGTCGAAGCGCTCCTGCGCGCCGCGGGGCGGCCCACCAAGACGCGGGTCGCGGGCAAGAACGTGCTGCGCCTCCTGGGCCTCTTCAATCCGCTGATGCGCGAACTCGTCGAGATGAATTACTTACAGAGCACGCCCGTGATGCTCGACGAGACCAAACTGCGCGGCGTGCTGCCGAACCTCAGGAAGACCTCGTATGCCGAGGGCATCGCCGCGACCGTTCAACGCAGCCTCCAGCGCCAGGCGTCCCACCAGGGCGCGACGGTCGGCGCGGGCGCATAACCGCGCAGGCGCTTCGTCGCCACGGTGATGCGGCGCAGCAGGTAGAGCGGGATGAAGGGTACGGTTGCCGCGATGCGCCGTTCGGCGATGCCGTAGGCCCGGGCGCGCACGGCGGGATCGTCGCTCGCCAGCCCCGCGCGTTCGGCCGCATCGAAAGCGGCGTCGCAGTAGAGATCGTCGTTTTCGCCGTGCGGGCGAAACGCCGCGCAGGTCAAATACTCGGAATAGTCGGGATCGAGTTGCAGCGTGTTCTGCGCCGTCGAGAGATCGTAGCGGTGCGTGACGATCGGGCCGTCGTAGGCAAAGATCGTCTCGTAGGCGTAGCCTTTGAGCTGCACGTCGATGCCCACGGCATGGAGCATCGCCTGAATCTGCACGCCGAGCGCGCGTTCGGTCGACGAACCCGCCGGATAGATCAACGCGAACGACAGCCGCTCCCCGCCGCGCCGGCGCACGCCGTCGGCGCCCGAGCGCCAGCCGGCGGCGTCGAGTTCGCGCCGCGCCGCCGTTGGATCGAAGGGCACCGGTGGATTGCGCACGTAGCCGAGCGTTCCGGGCGGCAACACGTCGTAGGCGCGCTCGCCCACGCCGTGCGTGATCTTCTCGATCAGCGCGTCGACGTCGATCGCGCGCACCATGGCGCGGCGCACCGCGAGGTCGCGCAAGCCGGGGCGCGCGTCGTTGCTCAACAGCATCTCCATCACGTTCGAGCGGCCGAGCGTGGTGACGTAGTCCGTCAGCACGCGGTACTGCGGATAGAAATCAGCCGACGGATTGGCCACGAAATCGGTCTGTCCGGAGCGCAGCAGGTTCAGAATCGTCGCGTCGTCGGGCACGATCGAGAAGTCGATGCGATCGAGACCCGGACGGCCACGCCAGTACGCCGGGAACGCGGCGAGCCTGATGCGTTCGCCGCGCCGCCACTCCACCACGCGAAACGGTCCGGTGCCGATCGGCCGCGCGTTGTATGCGGCGCGGTTGAGATCGGGTAAACCCCGCAAGAGATGTGCGGGCACGAGCGCCTTGGCGTCTTCTTGCAGATCGGTGAAGAATTGACTGACGAACGGCGGATAGCGGCGCTTCAGGTGCACGACCACCGTGTAGCGATCGGGCGTATCGATGGCGGCGACTTCAGCGTAGCCTTGACGGCCGAAAATGTCGTTGCGCGGATTCATCACCGCCTGCCACGAGAAGCGCACGTCCGCCGAAGTGAAAGCCACGCCGTCGTGCCAGGTGACGCCGTGCCTCAGGTGATAGCGATACGTCTTGCCGTCGGAGGAGATGCCCCCGTTGCGCAGCGTGGGTACCTCCGTCGCGAGATCGGGGATCGGCGTGCCGCTTCCATCGGCGGTGACCAGGTGCGAGAAGATCAGCGAGGCGAGCGCGTACGAGAGATCCTGTTGCGAAAGCAACGGGTTCAGCGAGTCGGGTTCGCCGCGGCTCGCGACGCGCAACACCGATTGCGTCGCGGCCGGAGCTCGGGCCGCGTGTGCGCCGCTCGCGATCGCAACCGCGAGCGCCGCGGCGGCGGCGAGGCGCTTCACCGGCCGAGCAGCATGAAAACCAGCGGCGGGACGAGCACGGCCGTGGCGATCGCATTCAAGCCCATCGCCAAACTCGAAAACGCGCCCGCGGTCAGGTCGAGCATCAGCGCGCGCGCGGTGCCGATGCCGTGCGACGCCGTGCCCACGCCGAGCCCGCGCGCGCGCCAATCCCGAATGCCCGTTGCCGCATAGAGCGAGGGAAAGAGCATGGCGCCGGTAATGCCGGTCATGATTACGAGCGCCGCCGTCAGCGAGGGCAATCCGCCGATTTTTTCACTGATGCCCATCGCGACGGGCGCCGTCACCGACTTCGGCGCGAGCGAGCGCAGCACGACGTCGGTGGCGCCGAGCGCGCGGCCGATGACGACGGCGCTGACGGTCGCGGTCGCCGAGCCGCACACGATGGCCACGGCGATTGCCGGCGCGGCGCGACGAATCCGTTCGATGTTCGCAAACAACGGCACGGCCAGCGCTACCGTCGCCGGCCCGAGCAGAAATTGAATGAATTGCGCGCCCTCGAAATAGCGCTCGTAGGGGATGTGTCCCACTTCGAGGAGCACGGCGATCGCGACGACGCTGACCAAGACGGGCTGAAAGAGCGGGAAGCCGCGCGTGCGCTGGTACAGCGCCGAGGCCGCGACGTATGCGCAGAGCGTGACGACGAGCCCGAGCAACGGGCTCGCCTCGAGGTACACCCAGATGTTGGTGATGCCGTGCGTCACGTCTCGCTCGCTGCGCTCTTGCGCCCCGCTCGCGCGAGCAGCGCCTCGGTGAGGAGAAAGGCGCCCGCAGCCACGAGCATCGCGAGTACCGTCGAGCCCGCGATCGCAGCCACGATGGGCAGCCACTGCGCGCGCAGGATGCCGAGGTGCCGCACGATGCCCGCGCCCGCCGGCACGAAGAGCAGCGACAGATTGTCGAGCAAACCGTGCGAGGTGCGTTCGAGCGCTTCGGGCACGCGCCGCAACGCGAGCAATCCGGCGAGCAGCAGCACCATGCCCAGGACGGGACCCGGCACGGGCAGATTCGCCGCGCGGGTAACCACCTCGCCGATCAACTGGCAGACGAGCAGCAGCGCGAGCACGCGCAGAACGCCGAGATCCACGTTTCGCGCT
This sequence comes from Vulcanimicrobiota bacterium, assembly GCA_003136655.1. GTDB lineage: Bacteria > Vulcanimicrobiota > Vulcanimicrobiia > Vulcanimicrobiales > Vulcanimicrobiaceae > Hesperobacter > Hesperobacter lustricola. Next base: position 23,150 of record PLFC01000022.1, on the reverse strand, counting down.
TATTGCAGGGGGTGCACGTCGGCCGGATCTTGCGGCGGCGTCTTGATCGAGACGAATTTCAGCTTTCCGCCCGATGCGTCCGTCAAGCCGCCGTGCGCCGTGCCCTTCGGGATCACGACGAACGTGCCGGGCTTCAAGTCGATCTGTTTATCGCCAAGCCATTCCGTGCCGCTGCCTTCGAGCACGACCTGAATTTCGTTTGCGCCCTCGTGATAGTGTTTGAAGATCGTGCCCATCTGCACGGCGACCGTCGCGCCGTCTTCGACGACGAGCGTCTTCGTGCGCAGGTGCGGCGTCGCCGGATTGGCCGGCGGAAACGCATCAGGCGTGAGCGCGGAAAGGTCGATGGCCGCAGCCTGCGGCGGCGGCGCGGCGGCGTTCGCGCTCTGCGGGAAGCGCGCGACCGCGCAGCCGAGGCCAAAAGCGACCGCCGCGACGGCGGCGAGACGAAGCGTCTGTTGCATTTGCGCCGCTACGGTGCGACGCCGCGCAGAACCTACTGCGCGGGCTCGCGCGGCCAAAGGCGAGCCGCGCCGAGCACGCCGCTCGAATCGCCGTGCAGCGCGGTGACCACGCGCGTGGCCACGACGTCGGAGAAGACGAACTCGTCGAGGCGCGCCACGAGCGAGGCGCAGAGGCCGCGCAGGTTGGAGACGCCGCCGCCGAGCACGACGACCTCTGGATCGAGCACGTCGATCACCGTAGCCAGGCTCTTGGCGAACCGCCGTGCATGCCGTTCGAGCGCGGCGGTGGCGTCGGCGTCACCGGCCTCGGCGAGTTCTTCGATTTGCGGCACGGCTGCCTCGCGGCCGCTCACGCGCGCGAAATCGGCCGCGAGTCCGGGACCGCTGAGCCAGGTTTCGATGCAGCCGCGTTTGCCGCAATAACAGCGCGGTCCGGGCAGTTCGCCCGGCTCGGGCCAGGGCAGCGGGTTATGGCCCCACTCGCCGGCAATCGCGTTGACGCCGGCGAGCAACGCGCCGCGCACGACGATCCCGCCACCGACGCCCGTTCCCGCGATAACGCCGAAGACGCTGCTCGCGCCGGCGGCGGCGCCGTCGAACGCCTCGGAGAGCGCGAAGCAATTCGCATCGTTGGCCAAACGCAGCGGCCGCTCCAGTATTGCCTCGAGATCCCGGCCGAGGGGCTTGCCGATCAGGACGGTGCTGTTTGCGTTTTTGACCAGCCCCGTCGCGGGTGAGATGACGCCGGGATGCCCGACGCCGACGCTCGCCCGCGCGCCGAGTTCGCGCTCGGCGTCGAGCACGAGCCGGGCGATCGTATTCACGATGTCCGCATACGAGCCGGCGGGCGTGGGTATGCGCCGGCGCAGCACGATCCGATCCTCGGCGTCGAGCGCGACGATCTCGATCTTGGTTCCCCCGAGGTCGACGCCTACGCGCATCGGCGGCGGAATCTGCCGTAGGTACGAAGAAGCCTCCGCGCATGCACTTCGCACCGTACATATATTTCTACGGCACCTGTGAAGAGGCGCTGGACTTCTACAAGAGCGTCTTCGGCGGCGACTACCAAGCGATGCGTTTCGCCGGCTCCCCGATGGCCGCGCAGACGCCTCCCGAGTTCGCCGACAAGATCATGCACGCCACGTTCACCGCGCCGGGCATCACCTTCATGGCGTCCGACGGAGGGCCGGGCAAGAGCATCGATCCCGATGCGGGCAACATCGCGCTTTCCATCGGCGGCGAGGACGTCGCCGCAGGCACGCGCATGTTCAACGCGCTGGCCGAAGGCGGCAAAATAACGATGCCGCTCGAGAAGCAGTTTTGGGGCGCGACGTTCGGTCAACTGATCGATCGCTTCGGTAACCAGTGGATGTTCAACCTCGGCTGATCCGCGGGATCGGCAGGCTAGCGCGTCTGGAGTAATTCGTCGGCCAGCGCGCGCGCCTTCGCCTTGACCGCATCGCGAATCTCGCGTAGACGTTCGGGAGACTCTCCCTTCGGATCGGGCAGGCCCCAATCCGCGTCGATGCGCGGCACGCCTTCCACGTCGCAGCCCATCGTGACGATGTGCCGCGCACGGTCCACCGTCGACGCATCGAGCAACTTGGGACGCGCGGCCGCAATGTCTATGCCATCCTCGGCCATCGTCGCGACGACGCCGGGATCGGGGCGATCGGCTGCGATCGTGCCCGCCGAGGCCACCTCGACGAGGTCGCCTGCGAACGCCCGCAGATACGCTTCGGCCATCTGACTGCGGCCGGTGTTGTGTTTGCAGACGAACAGCACGAGCGGCTTCATGCCGCGTCGCCGCGCACGAGCGCTGGTGCCGTCCGGTGCGTTGCCGGAACCATCCACGCGAAGAGCAGCGCCGCCGCAACCGCACCGCCCAGTTGCGCCAACACGAACGGTACGACGTCGGCGGGCCTGATGCCCGAGAACGTGTCGGTCAACGCGCGCGCGAGCGTCACGGCGGGATTGGCGAACGAGGTCGAGGGCGTAAACCAATAAGCGGCGCCTATGTACCCGGCGACGGCAAAGGGCGTGACGCCGGGACGCAGGTGCGTACCGCGAATGACGACGATCAGACCGAAGGTGGCGACCGCTTCGCTCAGCGCAAGCGCGCCGCCCGCGCGCACGTGCTGCGACGGCGCAAAGGGCGCCAAGCCGAACATCACGTTGGCAAGCGCGACGCCGGCCAACGCTCCGGCAATTTGCGCCGCGACGTATGCGGCGCCGTCGCGCCGCGACGTGCGGCCCGACCACGCTTCGAGCAGCGTGACGACGGGGTTGAGGTGCGCGCCGGACACGGGACCGAAGGCGTAGATCAGTGCGGCCAGCGCACCACAAGTGGCCAACGTGTTGGCCAAGAGCGCGAGCGCGACGTTACCGCCCGCGAGCCGCTCGCCCGCGATCCCCGACCCCACGATCGTGGCGAGTAACAGGCCCGTGCCGGTCGCCTCCGCGGCGACGCGGCGCGCGAGCGTCATCTCAGCAGCACGCGGGCGCCGCATCGTCGCGCGCTTCGACGTCTTCGATCACGAAATACGTCTCCCAGCGCCGACCCTCGGGATCGCTCGCCCAGACCTTCGTTTGCACGGCGTAGCAGCACGTCTCGCCGCGCTCGACGTCGATCGGATACCCCGCGGCTTCGAGACGCGCGATCGCGCGCTCGACTTCGGCCGCATCGTCGGCGGCGATGCCGTAGTGTTCGTGCGCCGGCGCTGCGGCCAGCGGATCGAGCTCGAGCACGAGTTCGAGCGGCGGGTTCGCGCTGACGAACAGCGCGTAGTCGTCGTAGTGCTTCGCCGGCGGCGCGGCCAGCAGCGTCTCGTAGAACGCGACGCCGGCCGCGATGTCGCGCGTGGGCAGGCTCAGATGCGTTTTCAGGCCGGAACTCCGTCGGGAATAGCCAGCGCCACGGCGGCTTCGAGCCGCTCGCGCACGCCGGGCGTCAGAGAATAATAGCCCCAAGTGCCGCGTCGCACGGAGGCGAGCACGCCCGCATCCTTGAGGATCTTGAGGTGGTGCGAGATCGTGGACTGATTGAGGCCGAACCCCTCGACGAAGTCGCATACGCAGACCTCGTGCCCGGCCCGGGCGATCGTGGCCACGATGGCCAACCGTGTCGGATCGCCGATCGCCTTGAACAGGGCCGCCTCGGCATCCACCGGACGTGGGTAGACCGCGGCCTCAGGGCAGCAACGTTGCATCGACACCTGCCGATACTACTCGATTGAATCAGCTTCTGTCAATGCAAGACGTAAAGGTCATTCATGCGTCGCGTCCCGCGATGCCCAGGCGCGTCACGTAACGCTCCAAGGGCACAACGTCTTGATCGGGCTGCGCCAAGCCCACGTGACCGTCGGGCCGCACGAGGTACAGGGCATCTTCTTCGAGCCGCACGCGAATGGCCGCTTCGCTCGGTGCGAACTCGTGCAAGGCGATGCCGTGTCGCGCCGCAGCCTCGCGAAGCGCCGTTTCGGCTTTGCCGTAAACGTGGATCTGCCAATCGAGCGACGCGAGGGCCGCGAAGTTGCCGCCGCCGGGCCCGTCGACCCAGGGCAGCCGGTCGCCGCCGCGGATTTTGCCCGCCGCGCCCTCGCTCAATGCGCTCGTACGATACCGTATGCGCGTCTGCGAGATCGCGTCGAACCACCTGAGCCGGACAGCCTCGACGTTGAGCAGTTCGGGCACGATGCGCGGCACGAGCACCGTACGCAGGAAGCGATCGAAAAGCGAATCGCCGACGGCGCTCGCAAAGAGGCGATCGGTCGTTGCGACGAGCGACCGCGCAAAGGGAATGCGTTCGGACTCGTACGTGTCCAAAAGCGCGGGCTCCGCGCGGCGAGCGAGCACCGCGGCGATCTTCCACGCTACATTCGCCGCGTCGCCGATTCCCGTATTCATGCCCTGTCCGCCGGCCGGGCTGTGGATGTGCGCCGCATCGCCGAGCAAGAACGCGTTGCCTTTGCGGAAGGCGTCGGCGACCCGATGGTGGGCGCGATACGTCGAGAACCAATCGACGCCGGCAAAGCTGCCGCCCGTCAATGCCGCCGCCTCGGGTGCAACCGCGGCGAACTCGAGCTGGCGGTCGTCGCCGACGGATTGGATCACGGAACCGATGAGCCGGGTCGACTGCCCGTGACGCAGCGGCAGCGCTATGCAGAACGAGTTCGCGTCCACGCAGAAATTGAGTCTGCCGTCGAGGCCGCCGCCGCTGCCACGCACGTCGGCGACGTAGAACAGCCGGTCGTAGGTGCCGCCCGGAAAGCCGACGCCCATGCGGCGCCGCACGGAGCTGTGCGCGCCGTCGCAGCCGCACAGATACGCGGCCTCCACGGTTTCGCGAACGCCGCCGGGACCGTTCAACACCGCGCGAATACCGTTGCCGAGATCGTCGTACTCGAGCAACTCGGTGCCGCGCTCGACCTCGACGCCCGCCTCGTGCAGCCGCTCTACGAGCATGCGTTCGTGTTCGTCCTGCGGCAGAATCAGGACGTAGGCGTAGGGACTTTGCGCGTGCACGGCGTCACCTCGATCGCCGAAATCGAGTTCGCCGGCTTCCGTGCCGCGTAGCCGAACGCGGATCGAGTTCGCGATCGTACCGCGCTGCACGGCTTCCGCGGCGAAGCCCAACTGACGATAAAATTCCAGCGTGCGCGCTTGCACGGCGATCGCTCGCGACGTCTCGCCCGGTCCCTCGCTCGTATCGACGATGCGCACGGAGACGCCCAAGCGAGTGAGCCACAAAGCGAGGTTCAGGCCCGTCGGGCCCGCACCGGCAACGAGCACCTCCGTTTGCGCCATATGGCTACATCGGCGTCTTGGGCAAGAACACGAGCGAGATCCACGGTACGAGCGCTATGACGACGAGCGCGAGCACCAGTACGCCGAGATACGGTAAAATAGGTTTGACGGCAGCCTCGGGATCGGCCTTTCCAATGGCGCAGGCGCTNNTAGTAGCCGATGCCCAAGGGCGGCGCAAAGAGGCCGACGCCCATCGCGAGCACCGCCACGATGGCGTAGTGCACTTCGTTGATCCCTGCGGCTTTCGCAACGGGAAAGAGCAGCGGACCGAAGAGCACCATGGCGGGAATGCCTTCCAGCACAGAGCCCAAGATGATGAAGAGCACGATCGAGAGCAACATGATGCCGGTCGCGCCGCCCGGGGCGTGACCGAGGATGTCGGCGAGTTGCTGCGCGAAGCCCGATTGCGTCAGGGCCCAGCCCATCGCGGTGGCCGTCGCGATGATCAGCAGGATCGCGCCGCTCAGCGCGACCGTTTCGAGCAGCGTCGGATAGGCCTTGCGCCAATCGAACTCGCGATAGACGAAGACGCCCACGAGCAACGTGTAGACGATGCCCACCACGCTGACCTCGGTGGCCGTTGCGATGCCCTTTACGACGAAGTAGCGGATCAAGAGCGGCAAGAGCAGCCCGGGGATCGCGACCAGCAACGTCTTGGCGATCGCGCCTAGCGGCGCGCGGGGAACGGCGGCGAGCGACTCGCGCCGCGCTTGCACGAGCGCCACCGCGATCAGCAAGACCGAACAGAACGCCGCGGGCAGTAAGCCCGCGGTGAACAGCGCGCCGATCGAGACGCCGGTCACCGAACCGATGATGATCAGGACGAGGCTGGGCGGAATGGTCTCCGCCATCGCGCCCGAGGTGGCCAGCAGCGCGATCATGCCGGTGCGTTTCTGACCCCGGCGTTCCATATCCGGAAAGAGCACGGGCGCCACGGCGGCCATGTCGGCGATCTTCGATCCGGAAATGCCGGAAACGACGAACATCGCGGCGACCAGCACGATGTTCAAGCCACCGCGGAAGTGCCCGACCAGACTGGCCAACGCCTCCACCAGACGCCGCGCGATACCCGCATTCTCCATGATCAGGCCGAGGAAGATGAACAGCGGCACGGCGAGCAGCACCAGGCTAGAGATGCCCTCATCCATGCGGCTGACCACCGTATTGAGCGGCACCTGCGTGGTGATCGCCAGATACGAGAGCGTGCCGACGCCGAATGAAAACGCGATCGGCACGCCGATGGCGACGCACGCGCCGACGATGCCCACGAAAAAGATGAGCAGGTTGAGGTTACCGAACGCCGCGAACGCGCCGCGCCCGAACCAGGCCGCCGCGCTGATCAGCAACGCGCCGACGATAACGCCTACGACCACCTTGGCGGGCATCTCGCTCAGGCGCAACAACGCCAGCACCAAAATCAGCGCGAGACCGACCATGATCGCGAGCACCACGTACGAACGCGGGATGTTCAGAGCGGGCGTAAGGTCGATCTGCTCTTGCTGGAAGAACTTCAACGTCGCGGGCATCAATTCGATCACGAAGATCGCGACGACGACCGAGGAGATCGCTTCGAGCACGCGCTTGACGGGTTCCGACACACGCCGCAGCAGCGCGGTCATGCGAATGTGCTCGCCGCGCCGGTACGCCACTACGGCGCCGAGCATCGCAAGCCAAAGCAGCAGGATCGTGGCCAGTTCGTCGCCCCAGATCAAGGCGCTGTGCATCACGTAGCGCATGAACACGCCCGCAGCCAGCAACACGATTTCGGCGACGACCAATGCCGCGGCCGTGGGTTCGGTTACCCAACCTACCGCGCGATCGATCGCGGCCGCCCACGGCCGGCGATAGGTCAGCCGCTGCGCAGCACCGTGCAAGGCGTTACCCGAGCTTGTTGGCGTAACGCTCGAGCGCGCTCCACGCCTTCGGGCCGAATTCCGCCTTCCAGCGGTCGTAATACTTCGCGTCGACCAACTTTTTCTTGAAGCCGGCGACCTCGACCGGATTGAATTGCATGCCGCGACGGCGCAGCTTGTCGGCCACGGAACTGTTGAGCCGGTCGGTGTCCTGGCGGGCCTTGAGCGCCGCCGCGTTGAGTTCGCGAGTGAAGAGCGCCTGGATGTCGGGCGGGAGGCGCTTCCATGCGTCGGGATTCATCAGCAGCCAATAGCCCGACCAGATGTGATTGGAGAGCGACACGTACTTCTGCACTTCGTAGAACTTCTGCTGCTCGATCAAGACCAGCGGGTTCTCTTGGGCATCCACCACATGCGTCTGTAGCGAGGTGTAGAGTTCGCTCAGCGAAATCGGCGTGGGCGAAGCACCCAGCGACTGAAATGTGTCGATGCGGATCTTCCCGGGCGAGACGCGGATCTTCAACCCGGCCAAATCGTTGACCGTGCGGATCGGCTTGGTCGAGGTGGTGATCTCGCGGAAACCGTTCTCCCAGATCTTGTCGAACACGACGATCTCGCGCGAACTGATCTCGTCGCGAATTACCTTGCCCAGGTCGCCGTCCATGGCGCGGAACACCGTGTCGCGATTGGGAAACGCATAGGCGACGTTTTCGATCGAGGCCACCGGCACGACCGAATTGAGAAACGCACCGGGGAAGGCCAGCATCTCCAGGGCGCCGGTGCGCAGTTGCGAGAGCATGGCGGGGTCGCTGCCGAGTTGGCTCGCCGGAAAGGTCTTGATGTCGACGCGGCCTTTGGTGGCCGCCTTGATGCGCGCGAACGCCTCGACCGACCGGGTGCTGATCGGGTGGTCGGGCGGCACGTCGACGGCCCACTTGTATTCGAACTCCGCGGCTTGCGCGGGCTTGATGATGCCGATCGTCGCGAACGTCGCGGCGGCGCCGGCCAGAAGACCGGGGCGGGTGAGGGACATGCGTTGCTCCTGGCTCGTGTTGTTCTAAGGTTGCCGCGGCGGGGCCGACAAATCCTCATCGGCCTTCTCGGCTACCGGGCCAGGAACGCCATCTATCTGCAAATCGACACTATTGGACGTTCGGCTGAAGGAGGCGCGGGCGGTCGCTCAGGAAACCCGGCTCATGAGACAGCGTTCGATTGCCATGCTCGTGCTGGCCGGCCTTTTCGCATTCGCTCCCGCCTTCGCGCCGCTCGCCGCAGGGGCCGACGGCTCGGTGCAAGTCGGGAATCTGTACACGAGCAGCCTGAAGTTTTCGCTGCGCTGCGTGGGCGATAGCGATTGGCACGAGTTCAGCCTCGACAGTGTCGCGTACAAGAACTATAGCGCGGCGAGCTGGAACGGTTCGTGCGACGGCGATTACCAACTGCGCATAGGTACGACGAAAAGCGACGGTTCGGTGAATGAAAACGTGGTACGCCTGAAGCCGGGCCACGGATACGTGTTGGCCAAGCCCGGTGACACGATGGAGTACACCGCCTACGACGCGCGGACTATGGTCGTGATCCTCAATAAATCGTCACGCCAGCTGAAGTTCACCTACGGTTGCTCCGGCGTCGCCCAGCGCCCCTTGACCGTCGCAGCACGGAACTTCACGTGGATCCACTTCGGGTCTCCCCCGGAATGCTCGCCGTATATGGCTTCGATCGAGACCACCGCCAACGACGGCAGTTCCACGACCGTATCCAAACCGCTCGTTCCCGACAACGCCTATTCGCTGAGTTGGAACGACGCCCGTCAGGCCTGGGACATCCAGGTCGAGAAGCAAGGCGGCGGCCAGGCCAACGACGCCAATAACTGAGCTCTTAGGAGCCCTGCAAGGCTCTACCGCGGACCGAGGTCGGCGTCGAGTACCTCGTCCGTATCGGCGCCGACCTGCGAGGGGCCGCTACGCAACTCGGGCGCGCCGGAACGCTCAAAGCGCGGGATCGGGGCCACCATCGTCACCGAGCCGAGGTCGGGATCGGGAACGCGAACGAGGGAACCGCGCGCGACGACCTGCGGATTCGCGAATACCGAGTCGATCGTTTCCAGTGGCCCTGCGGCGCAGCCGGCGCGCGTGAAAATGTCGATCGCTTCGTCACGCGTGCGCGTGGCGCAGAAGGCTTCGATCTCGGCGTCGAGCGCCGCGCCGTTGCGCACGCGTTCGGCGTTGGTGGCGAAGCGCGGGTCGGCCACGAGGTGCGGGCCGCCGACGACGGCGAGCACGCGCTCGGCCACCGCCTGCGTGCTGCCCGAGAGCGCCAGATACGCGCCGTCGGCGCAGCGATAGGCGCCGCGCGGCGCGGTGTCTTCCATCCGATTGCCCGAGCGCTCGTGCAGGGTACCGTTGCTCGCGTACTCGGCGAGTTGCGACTCGGCGACCTTGAGCACGGCCTCGTAAATCGCCAAGTCGATGACCTCGCCTTCGCCGCCGCGCAAGCGCCGCGCGTAGGCCGCGCAGACGGCGGCGGCGCCGAGCTGCCCGGCCATCACGTCGGCCAGCGGAAACGCCGGCAGCAGCGGCGGACGGTCGGCATAGCCCGAGACCGAGGCAATGCCGCTCATCGCTTCGGCGAGCGTGCCGAAGCCGGCGCGCTCGCGATAGGGGCCGTACTGACCGAACGCGGTCACGCGAAGAATCACCAAATGCGGCGCCGCTTCGAGCAATCGCGCGGGCGCTAAATTCCATCGCTCGAGCGTGCCCGGTCTGAAGTTCTCGATGAGGATATCGAACCGCGGCAGCCAGCGAACCAACAGATCCTGCGTTGCCTCATCGTGCAGGTCGAGCGCGACGCTCTTCTTGTTGCGCGACAGCGCTTTCCAGTACAGGCCTTGACCGCGGCGCTGGGCGCCGTATTTGCGCACCGGGTCGCCTGCGCCCGGACGCTCGAGTTTGATCACCTCCGCACCGAAGTCGGCGAGCGTCGCCGCCGTCGTCGGCGCGGCGATCATGGTCGAACAGTCGAGAACGCGCACGCCGGCAAGCGGGCCGCGCGCTGCAGAGCTGCCGCCTATCGCGAAAGGGCCTCGTCGTACCACCGCGCGAGATCGGCCTTGAACCGGGCGCGTGCGGTGGGGTTGAGGTACACCATGTGGCCGGACTCGTAGAAGCCGTACGTGATGTGCTTCTGCAAGGCCGGCACGAGGTTGAGGTGCGAGAGCGTGTAGACCGTCGCGTAGTAGGGCGTCGCAAAATCGTAGCGGCCGTTTGCCGAGAAGACGCGCAGGCCCGGATTTTGGGCCATCGTCGCGGCGAGATCGGGCGCGACGTTCGCCGGCGGATCTTGGCCGTCGTGGTGCATGTCCCACGGCGCGCCGAGCTGACCGCCGTATGCCGTCGGGCGATATTGCGACTCGGTCACGTAGTGCAACGTCTGCCGGACGTAGCGATTGAACGAGCCGACGAATACGCCATTGATGCCCACGTCGGAGGGATCCCACGACGGATCGGTAGCCGTGCCGTCGAGGTCGTACGTGATGAAGCGTCCGTCGTAGCGGCCCGCGATCTGGTCGCTGCCCCGCAGCAACTCCTTGAGAAAGCGATCGTACGGCACGCGCAAGTTGGAATCGCGCAGATAGCTTTCCGGCAAGCCGGTGTACCCGTGCAGCGTGCGCACGACGCGATCGAACTCGGCGCGGTCGAGATCCGCGCCCTGGGCCAAGGCGTGCGTGTATTCGCCCGCCGCAAAGCGCTCNNGCCATCGTGGGCAGATAGCCCACGAACGAATGATCGCCGCCGGCGATGGCCCCCCCGCCCAAACCGAAGTTGAGAATCGACGAGAGCAGCACGACGCCGTTGAGTTGCGTGCCGGCTTCTTGCAGTTGCGCGGCGAGCACGCAGTCGCGCGTGGTTCCGTAGCTTTCGCCGAATAGGAATTTCGGCGAATTCCAGCGATCGAACGTGGTGTCGTAACGCTCGATGAATTGACGGAAAGCGCGCGCGTCTTGATCGACGCCCATGAAGTCCTTGGGCTTGCCCGCATCGAGCACGCGGCTGAAACCGGTGTTGGGCGCATCGACGAACACGAGGTCGCTCTTGTCGAGCAGCGTGTCCGCATTGTCGACGAGCTGGAACGGCGGCGGGCCGGTACCCGTGCCGTTCGGCGTCACCACGCGCACGGGCGCGAAGGAGCCCATGTGCAGCCAGACGCTCGAGCTGCCCGGGCCGCCGTTGTAGAAGAACGTCACCGGCCGGCGACTGAGATTTGCACCGTCGGCGGTGTAGGCCACGTAGAATATCCGTGCCGTCAACGAACCCGCGTCGTCGTGGAGCGCGATCGTGCCGGCGCGCGCGGTGTAGGCGATCTGCTTGCCGCCGACGCGGATCGTGTGGTGCGTCACCGCATCGGGCACGGCCGGTTCGGGCTTGGGCGTCGCGCTCGGAGCCGGACTCGGCGCCGCGCCAAACATGGCAAACGCGGCGGCCAGGGCCAGGAAGCGCGAGAAAACGGTGTCGTGCTTCATCTTATCGTCCCTGCGCCGCATCGTACCAGCTCGAGAGGTCGCGCTTGAATTGCGCGAGCGCGGGCTCGCTCAAATACACCATGTGACCCGCCGGATAGAAGCCGAACGAGATGTTCTTCTGCAGTTCGGGCGCGATGTTGAGGTGCTTGAGCGTGTACACCGTCGCAAAGTAGGGCGTCGCAAAATCGTAGTACCCGTTGGCCGAGAATATCTTCAGGGCCGGATTCTGGGCCATCGTAGCCGACAGGTCGGGCGCGACGTTGGGATAGCCCCAACGGTTCGAGCGCATGTCCCAACTGCCGCCGTTTGCGTAAATGATGCCGTAGACGTTGGTGCGATAGGTCAGGGGCGTATCGTACTTGAGGTCGTTGCGCAGGTAGGAATTGATCGCGGTCGTGTACGGCGCATCGATGGTGGCGTCGGTGGGATCCCAGCGCGGCTCGTCGGCGGTGCCGTCGATCGTCGTCGTTTCGTAACGCGAATCGAGCCGGCCGGTCACCTTGCCCTCGGAGCGCAACAGTTCCACGCTCGAACGCGCGTAGTTGACGCGAATATTCGCCTCGCGGACGTACCGCTCGGAGAGGCCGAGATAGTATGCCAAGCGGCGTACGATAGCGTCCTTCTGCGCGCCCTGGAGCCGGTCGCCTTGCGAAAGCGCGTCGACGTAATCGTTCATGGCCCAGTGCTCGACGTCGCGCAGAAACGTGGGCAGGTCGGCCGGCTTGTTGGCGATCTTGCCGTGATACCACGCCGTCGCGGCCTGCGTCGGCAGGTTGAACACGTAGGGCCAATCGTTCCCGCCGATCGGATCGCCGTTGGCGTAGTCGAGCCCGAAGTTGAGGATCGACGAGAGCAGCACGATGCCGTTGAGCTGCACGCCCTGGCGTTGCAACACTGCGGAGAGCACCGCCGAACGCGTGGTGCCGTAACTTTCGCCGAAGAGAAACTTCGGCGAGTTCCAGCGGTTGAAACGCGTCAAGTAGCGCGTGATGAATTGCGCGAAGGCGTTCGCGTCTTGATCGATGCCGAAGAAATCTTTCGGTTGGCCGGCCTCGAGCAAGCGGCCGAAGCCGCTGGCGGGCATGTCGATGAACACCAGATCGCTCTTGTCGATGAGGCTGTATTGGTTGTCGACGATGCGAAACGGCGGCGGCCCTTGGGCCGTGCCGTCGGCGGCGATCACTCGCACGGGCCCGAACGAGCCCATGCGCAGCCACATCGTGGAGCTGCCCGGACCGCCGTTGTAGATGAAGGTGACCGGCCGCGCCGTGCTCTCGCCGTCGACCGTGAAGGCCGTGTAGAAGATGCGCGCGGTGGGCTTTTCTTGCTCGTCGCGCAGCGTCAACGTGCCCGCGCGCGCGGTATAGGCGATGGGCCGGCCATCGACCGCGACGGTATGCTGCGTGACCGCGTCGGGCGTCTCGCCTTCGAGCCGGGCCTCGGGCGACGGCCGTGCGGACGGCGCCGCAGCGGGCGCGGCCGCGGCTATGGGATGCGCGCTCTGGGCGAGCGTCGGCGCGCTTGCGAACGCCAGGAGCAACGAACAGGCGAAGAGCCTCTTCACGAAGAGCGGTTCTCCAATCAGATGCCGGCTGCGAGGTATACCGTACATCGAGCCCGTGGCGGCGCGCTCCTTCACGGCGTAAGGCGCCTTACCGCACCGCCGGACCGGCCTCGGGCATGATGCACGTATGGAATCGGAGATCGGCGGCCGGGCACCCGGCGGGCAGGCTTACGCGGGAGGCCCGCAAACGGACAGTTTCATGAACGACGGGCCTGAGCCGGGCGAGTCGAACAAGGTCTGGTATCTCAAACAGAACCGCTTATTCGAAGACGTGCCCGAGGACGAGGTCGAGCAGAACGAAGGCCTCTTCACCATGAAGACCTTCGCGCGCAAAGCCTTCATCTTCGACGAGTCCGACCCGTCGCGCACCGTCTACATGGTCAAGCGTGGAGCGGTACGCATCGCCCGGTTGACCGAAGACGGCAAGGAAGTCACCGTGGCCGTGCTCGGCCGCGGCGACCTCTTCGGGGAAGAATCGATCTTCAGCGACCGGCCGCGCAGCACGTTTGCGGTGGCGCTCGACGACACGCTGATCTGCATGGCCCGCGCCGAGGACCTCTTCGCGCTGCTCGAATCGCAACCGAAAGTCGCTCTCAACGTCGCCAAGGTGATGAGCGAACGGCTCGTCGAGTTGCAATCCACGGTCGAAGATCTGGCGTACGCACGCTTGAGCGAACGTCTGATCAATCTCTTCAACCGGCTCGCGATCGAACACGGCCGGCCCGTAGAGGGCGGTGTGGAGATTACGATCCGGCTCACGCACGCCGACCTCGCCTCGCTCGTAGGCAGCACGCGCGAGACGGTCTCGCTCGAACTGGCCCGCCTGATGCGCAGCGGCCGCTTGCGCCAGCGCGGCCACGCGGTGATCGTTCCGGCCTAGGAACGTTCGGCGACGAGCGCCCGGACGGTGCGCTCGAGCTCGGCGTCGTTGCCCTCGCCGACGTACGTGGCGCGCAGCTTTCCATGGCGATCGAAGACGAGTTGCGTGGGCCAGGCGTCGACGCCGTATGCCTTCCAGATGGCGAAGTCGTTGTCGATCACCACGGGCCAGGTGATGTTCTGTTCGTGCAAGGCCGCACGCACGTTGGCGCCGTCGCGTTCGTAGGGCGTCTCGGGCGCGTGAACGCCCACGATCGTGAGATCGGCCTCGGGGATCGCCGCTCGAAGCCGGCGCAGTTCCGGCGCGACGTGCTTGCAGTTGATGCAACCGAACGTGAAGACGTCGACGACGGCGACCCGGCCGGCGGTCGCCGGTGCGTGCGTGGCGTTGAGCCAGCCCGCGGTCGAGGAGATGACCGGCGCCAGCGTGGTCGCCGCGGCCAGCAATAAAGCGTGCAACATACGGCGATCATAAACGAATCGAGGCGGCCCCGCCCGTAAGCCGCATTACGGACCGGGCGCCCTGAAGGCGGCGACGGGCTGCCAACGAAGCACTCGCCGTGAACAAAATCGGCGTTTCCGTTCTGTGCCTGACGACGCTTCTGCTCGGCGCGTGCCACGGCAGCACGACATCGTCGACGCCGCAGACGAACCCGGCGTCGACGACGGTGCTCTTCGAGACGCCGACCGGCACACCGGCCGCCGGGCTCGTGGTGACGCTCTCGACGGGCATCGCCGGAGGCAACACGCCCACGGGCGTGATCACCACCAACACAACCGACTCGTCGGGCCAGGTTACGTTCAGCGGCTTGCCCGCGTCGGACACGCTCTGCGTCAGCGCGACGTTGAGCGTGCCGCCGAGCGGCTCGCTGTTCAAGGGCGATTGTTTCTTTCCGTTCCCCTCGACGCTTACACTCGAATTTCAAGCGACGCAATAACGTCTCTTGAAATAATTACATACTTGAAGCACCGCGCGTTTGCGTAGCGCTATTGTGCGATGCAAAATGCCGAGTGAGTTCGCGCACGGAAAATCACGGACCCAATCCAGCAATCTACCATCGTCGTTTCGCGGTTAGACCCTCTAAGGGCACTCTAATCTCTCCAAGGACGGAGGCGAATCATGCGTCCCATCCCCTCGTCAGTGAAGCTACTCTCTTCTCTCGTCGTAGCGTCCATGTTGGCCGCGTGTAGCGGCGCCGGAGGCAGTAACCAAGCCGGCGGCGTCATGCCGAACGGCGTCAGCCAGAGTTCCGTTTCGCACGTCGCGCCGCCGAGCGAGCCCGTGCAAGCGCAAGACGAAATCCGCGACGCGAGCTGCAAGTCGAACGGAAAAATGTCGGTCACTCCCTGCGCCGTGACCTTCACGCTTCTCGATTTCAACGCAGTCACGGTGTACGTCAAGGCGCCCAATAAGCAAGACATCAACGAGAGCAACAATTGCACGTCCGCCGGAATCGCTTCGATCAGCGGTGGCGACGGCGTGTTTACCGTGACGCCGGGCTTGCTCCCGGGCACCTGCACGGTACGGTTCACCGAGAAGAACAAAAAGGGCAAACAAGAGTCGGCGACGCTCAGCGTCACCAACGATAACTAGGAGTCTACTCCGGCTTGGATACGCGGGCGAGATCGCGCTGGGGCGATCCGCCCGCGTATGAGCGTCGAACGGGGATAGCCGTTCGTCTCGGCGTAGTCTGAAGGGCTAGCAGACCCTCGGCCGACTCGAACGGAGCCACCCCTTGCATAGTCGTCGGGACTTACCACGAACGGCACGCCTCGATCTCGCGGTCGGGGCCCTTGCATTCTCCCTGGCGGCCGTTTTGTCTGCGAGCCGGCCGCTGCCCGCGCAAGCTTCGAGCACCGGGTTGCTCACCCGTCCTCTGAAATCGTCGATGGGCATTACCGTCCTGTATTCGTTTGCCGGCCAGCCCGATGGGTCGACGCCGTATTCCGGCGTAACGTTGGATAAGAAAGGCGACATATTCGGGACGACGTTCGCGGGCGGTCAGAATTCGGTCGGCACCGTCTTCGAATTGACCCGCGCGGGATCGGGATATTCAGAGCGGCTGGTTCATAGTTTTACCGGGACCGACGGAAGCAGCCCCGTCGCCAACCCGCTGATCGCAAGCGACGGACGCATCTACGTCACCAGCATCGCGGGCGGACAGTACGGCGCTGGAACGGCCATCGAATTGGCGCCGTCCGGCGGACAGTATTCCGAGATGACGGCATATTCGTTCGGCAGCGGCTCCGACGGTGCTTCGCCCAATTCCGGTTTTCTGCAAGTGGGCTCGACCCTTTACGCGACGACCGCCTCAGGCGGGAAGTACGGATATGGGGCGATCGTCGCGATGGACACGACAAATTTTGCCGAGAGCGACGTCTACGATTTCAAAGACGGCAGCGACGGCGCGTTTCCGCTCTCGGGTCTGATCCCGGATTCGAGCGGCGCCTTGTACGGAACGACGGTCGGCGGCGGATCTGCAGGCAAGGGGACCGTGTACAAGTTCGTTCCCGCAAAGGGCGGAGGCGCGGAGACCGTGCTCTGGAGCTTCCAAGGCTCGAGCGACGGCACCGGCCCGAACGGCGGGGTTGTGATCGACTCGAGCGGCGATATCTACGGCACCACGCCGACGGGCGGGAACAGCAATAGCGGCGTGGTCTTCGAACTCAAGCCCGGCAAGGGCGGCTACCAGGAGACCATCCTGCACGCGTTCGCGGGCGGTGCGGACGGTGCCCAGCCCGTCGCCGGGCTCACCTTGAGCGGCAAGCTCTTGTACGGCGCCACCTCTTCGGGAAGCGGGAGCCTCTGCGTCGGTTGCGGCACGCTCTTTCGAATGAAAACTGCCGGCACGGGTTACGAAGTTTTGCACACGTTCCAAGGTGCCGAAGGAGCTAACCCGCTCGGTAATCTCTACGTCACGGGCTCGTCGATCTACGGCACCACGTCTACCGGCGGGGCGAATAATGTGGGTGTCGTCTTCAAGTTCGAGATCTAGCCGGACCCGATGAGCCGGGCGATTCGGGACGGGAAGCACCATCGGGCCTGCAATCTGTGCGAGGCTATTTGCGGCTTGACGATCACCGTCGAAGACGGGCGCGTGACCGACCTGCGCGGCGATCCGCTCGATCCGCTCTCGCGCGGCGCGATCTGCCCGAAGGGCACTGCGCTGCTCGATCTCTATGCCGACCCCGACCGGTTGCGCACGCCGATCCGCCGCGACGGCGCGGCGTGGGCGCCGATCGAGTGGGATGCCGCCTTCGATCTCGCGGTCGATCGGTTGCGCGAGATCGCGCGCGTGCACGGTAACGATGCGATCGCGGTGTATCTCGGCAATCCGACGGCGCATAACAGCGGCACGCTGCTGAGCATGGGCGGTTTTCTCAACGCGCTGCAAACCAAGAACCGGTACAGCGCGACGAGCGTCGATCAGCTTCCGAGCCACGTCGCCGCGCTCGAAATGTTCGGACACCCGGCGCTCATTCCGGTGCCCGACGTCGATCGAACCGACTACTTTCTGATCATGGGCGCCAACCCGCTGGTCTCCAACGGAAGCCTGATGACCGCGCCCGGCATGCGCACGCGCTTGCGCGAAATTCGCGAGCGCGGCGGCCGCGTCGTCGTGCTCGACCCGCGCCGGACGGAAACCGCCGCGGTCGCCGACGAGCACGTCTTCGTGCGCCCGGGCAGCGACGCAGCGTTGCTCTTAGCATTGCTCGACACGATCTTTTCGGAGGATCTCGTCCGGCTCGGCCGGCTCGAGCCGGTTTTCCGAAAACTGGACGTGCTCCGCGAAGCGGCGCGCGCTTTTCCCGCCGAGCGCGTCGCCGCGTTCACCGGCGTTGCCGCCGATACGATCAGGCGCATCGCGCGTGAGTTCGCCGCCGCGCGCCGGCCCGTCGCCTACGGTCGAATCGGCCTCTCCACACAAGCCTTCGGCGGCCTCTGTCAGTGGCTGGTGCTCGCGCTCAACGCCGTCTGCGGACGGCTCGACGCCGAAGGCGGCATGATGTGGCCGCAGCCCGCATTCGATCTGATCCTCGGCGCGAAAGCCGGCGAAGCGCACTCGGGCCGCTGGCACTCGCGCGTTCGCGGCCTACCCGAAATTTACAACGAGCTTCCCGTCGCCGCGTTGATCGAAGAGATGCAAACCCCGGGCGAGGGCCAGATCCGCGCGCTGGTCACGGTGGCCGGGAATCCGGTGCTCTCCACGCCCAACGGCGGCCTGCTGGATCGCGTGTTGCCCGGCCTCGACTTCATGCTCTGCATCGATCCGTACGTCAACGAGACGACGCGCCATGCCGACCTCATTCTGCCGCCGGCGCACGGGTTGGAGACCGAGCATTACGACGTCATCTTCCACCAGTTCGCCGTGCGGAATACGGCGCGGTACAGCGAGCCGGTGTTCGCCATCGACGAATCCCAGCGGTTCGACTGGCAGATTTTCGGCGCCCTGCGCGAACGGCTGACGGGAAAACGCGGCGCGACCCCGCGCGAACGGCTCGACACCGGTTTGCGCTACGGTGCGTATCGCACGAGCCTCGAGGCGGTGCGCGCGCACGAGCACGGCGTCGATTTCGGACCGCTCGCGCCGTGCATGCCCGAGCGTTTGCTCACCGGGGATGCCCGCATCGATCTCGCGCCCGCAACGTTCGTCGCCGACTTGAAGCGCCTCGATGCAGCGCTCGCGGAGCCCGTGCCCGAACTCGCCTTGATCGGGCGGCGTCAGTTGCGCGGCAACAATTCTTGGATGCACAATGCCCCGCGACTCATGCGCGGCCCCGATCGCTGCACGTTGCAGATCGGCATCGCCGACGCCGCGGCGCGCGGCATCTCGAGCGGCGACGTGGTCGAGGTGGCGAGCGACGCTGGAGAGATCGCGGTGCTCGCCGAGGTCACCCCGGATCTGATGCCCGGGGTCGTCAGCCTACCGCACGGCTTCGGCCACGGCAACGCGGCCGTGCTCTTGAGCGTCGCCCACGATCGGCCCGGCGCGAGCTACAACGACCTGACCGACTCCACGCGCATCGACGAACTGACCGGCAACGCGGCTCTCTGCGGCGTGCCGGTCAGCGTGCGACTGCGCCGCGAAGCCGAGGTCGCGGCGGTTTCCTGATTATTGTCCCGGCGGCTTGATGTGCGCCGGGAGCGAGTCCGGTGCGGGCGCGCCGGAATAGTGCGCGACGATGGCATTGATCAGCGCGATCGCATCGCGATTGATGCGGCCGGCGTCGGTGCGATATTGCGAGGGCTGGCCGCTGGCCCGGTACGTGCCGCGCTGATACGTGAACTTTACCAAGTCGGCGCCCCAGTTTTTGGCGTGGGTCGCGTCGCGCAACGCGGGCGCGGGGGGTTCGTGGCGCGCCGCGAGCAAGGCCGCTGCGGCGGCGCCGAACACGGCGGTGTTCCAGAGTGCTTGATGCGATTGCGCGTACGACGAATTGGCGCAGTCGACGATGTTGGCTCTCATAATGCCGTGCAGCGTCTTGGGATCGGTCGTGGGATTGACGCGCATTTCACGCGCGGCCTGCCCCGACGCGCCGCACCAATTGGGATAGTTCGGCGCATAGATGAAGCGCTGCAATTCCTCGTTGGAAACGCCGTGCGGCGCCGAGATGAAGGTGGCGGCGATGGTGAGCGAGGGTATCGCCATGACGAGCGCCGCGACCGCGGTACGCAGAAAAGTCTTCAAACTGATCGTCCTCCCTGTGCGCTGCTAGTTGGACGCCCGCGGCCGGCCCACCCGGTAGACCGAGAGTATGCGGACCGCCGGATGAAGTCGCTGACCCTTCGCCGGGGCGTTCTGAATCCTCCGCACCACATCCATGCCTCCGATGACGTGCCCGAACGCGGCGTACCCATAGCGATCCGGACTGCGCTCGGCGTCGAGCACGCCGTTCGTGTTCCCGATGGAGATGAAGAACTCGGAGCCGCCGGTCCCGGGGTCTTTGTCGCGGGCGATCCCGAGCGTGCCGTCGCCAAAGTGTAGACCGCTCGTCAGCGTCGTTTCGAGCGGGATCCTTCCGAAGGGATAGGGCGCGGCGTCGGGCAGGTCGAGCCCGCCCTGGATCACTTGGATCGGCCGGTGGGGAGCCTGATTTCCCGGCCGCACCGTACGATAGAAAGCGCTGCCGGCATACTTGTGAGTATCGACGTAGCGCAGGAAGTTGGCGACGGTCACCGGTGCTCGCGCCGCGTCGAGCCGCAGCACGATCGTGCCGAGCGTCGTCCGCATTGCGACATCGACGAAACGCGGCGCTGCCGAACCCGCCGCCGGGAAAGCGCACAGTGCGGCCAGCACCGCCGCGATTGCCGAGCGGCGCGCAGTCATCCGCAACGTACCGAGCATTGCGGCACAATATGCCGGAATTGCTCGCGACCCTGCGCTCCTCGTCGCGCCCGCTCGAGCGTTCCAGGAGATTGCACGGGCGCGCATAAGCGCTCGAACCCATGCGGATGGCGCGGTGAAGCACCTCGAGCGTACGCAGACGCACGGCGTCTGGGACAACGCGATCGCGCCTGTGCTCCACGTCGCACCGGGCGACACGATCGAGGTCGAACTCGAAAACGCTTCGGGCGGTCAACTCGCGGCCGACTCCGCTGCGAGCGCGTTGTCTACCCTGGATTTTGCGCGCATCAATCCCGTGACCGGCCCCATCTTCGTCGAGGGCGCGAAGCCCGGCGACGCGCTCGTGGTCGAGATCCTGCATCTCGAGGTCGACGCCTGGGGCTGGACGGCCAACATCCCAGGCTTCGGGCTGCTGGCCGACCGCTTCACCGAACCCGCGCTGCGCATCTCGCGCATCGCCGGCGGCACGATCGAACTCTTTACGGGCATGCGTCTGCCGAGCGTCCCGATGATCGGAACGATCGGCGTGGCGCCCGCCGAACCCGGCGCGTTCTCGGTGGTGCCGCCGACGCGGTACGGCGGCAACATGGACATCCGTCACGTCGGCGCGGGCGCGACGCTGTATCTTCCGGTGGGCGTCGACGGCGCGCTGCTCTCGCTCGGCGACGGGCACGCCGCGCAAGGCGACGGCGAGGTCTGCGGCACCGCGATCGAAACGACCGCCGTCGCGACGCTACGCATCTCGCTCGACCGCGACCGGCACCTGCCCGCGCCGATGCTGCTGACCGACGAGCGCTCCCAGCGCCGCGGCCGCGCGTTTGCGACCACCGGCGTCGGGCCCGACCTCTTCGCCGCCGCGCGCGACGCGACGAGCGCGCTGGTCGCGGAGATCGTGCGCCGCACGTCGCTCTCCGACATCGATGCGTATCTGGTGGCGAGCGTCGCCGCCGATCTGAAAATCAGCGAAATCGTCGACGTGCCCAACTGGGTCGTCTCGCTGCACATCGACGCCGCCCTCCTCGACTGAACGCAGCGGCCTCCGGCGGTGTCACCGTCCGTGAGAACCTAGTGGCACAATCTGCTTTCGACGACTTCGAGCGGCTCGTGCGGGAGAATCAGCGCGTGGTGTACCAGATCGCATTCGGCATGCTCGGCAACGCTTCGGACGCCCAAGACGTCACCCAAGACGCCTTCGTTCGAGCGTACGCCAAACGACACGAACTGCGCGACCCCGAGCGCTTTCGCGCTTGGGTCTGCAGCATCGCCCGGCGGCTGGCCCTCAATTACCGGCGCGCCCATATCCGGGCGCGCAATCGGGAAGAGCGGGCCTCGAGCGTCCTCCCGGCAGCCCGGGACGTGGAAGCCGAAGCCGAGGATCGCGCGTTTCTGCAAAGCGTCCGGCACGCCATCGACGCGCTGCCGCCCAAATTGCGTGAGACGCTCGTCTTGTGCGCCGTCGAGGGTTTGGAACCCGCGGACGTGGCCACGATGATCGGCATTCCACAAGGCACGGTACGCTCGCGACTGCATCTCGCGCGGAAGGCGCTGCTCAGGGCGCTCTCCTCATGAGCGAATGCCGCGTCCATGCACAGGAAATAAGCGACGTGGCGCTCGGCTCGGCAGCGAGCCCGCAGTTCGGCGCGCATCTCGAAACGTGCGCGGCATGCTCGCAGGCACTCGAGAGCCGGCGCGCGTTGGCGCGACGCCTCGGTGCGGCCGTCGATGCACTCGTCCGGCGGGATCCGCCGGCCGACTTGGCCGCAACGGTCGCGGCGCGCATGCGCACATCGACGCAATCGACGCGACGCTCGTTCGTACCGGCGTTGCGCGCCGGCCTCGCACTCGTCGCGGCCGTCGTCGCAACGTTCTTCATCGTCCGCGCGGTCGTGCCGCCGCCCACGCCCGCGACCTCGGTCGAAGCGCTCGACCACTGGCGTTCGCCGACGGCGTCGCTGCTCGAACCGCCGGCCGGCGTGCGCGTTCCGCCTCGCGGGTCCCGCGGGGAAACTCCACCATCCCATGCAGTCATACCGATTGGAGCACAGCATGTCTCGTAACATTGCAGGCGCCGTCCTGGCCATCGTCCTGCTCGGCTCGCCCGCGCACGCGCAAACCGCGCCGGAACCCGATCCGATCCACGACGCGCTCGTCTCACCCGACGTCGCGATGAAACACGCTCAAGAACTCGGCCTGAGTGAAGGTCAGATCAAGACGATCCAGACCGACGCCGTCGATGCGCAACAACACTTCGTGCACCTGCAGTACCAATTGCGGGACGCGCGCGACAAACTGGTGGGCCTGCTCAAGGCGAGCAGGGTCGACGAGACGCGTTCGCTCGAGCAGCTCGACACCATCCTCCACGTCGAGCGCGACGTCAAGCGCACCCAGTTGGGCCTGATGATCAAGATCAAGAACGTGCTGACGCCCGAGCAGCAGGCGCTCGCGCGTAAGTTCGCCGCCGACGACGGGAAGTGAGCCGGCCGCCGCTTAGGCGAGCGGCGGTGCTTTGACCCCGGCCGACGCGTAGAGGGCGCGCGTGTCGTACAGCACGCCGCCCTTGATCGTGGTGCCCGCACGGCGCAGCGCGGAGATGTCGGCGAGCGGGTTCCCGTGGATGACGACCGCATCGGCGATCTTCCCCGGCGCGAGCGAACCGAATTGATCGCCGACCTTCATGACGCGCGCAGGTACGATCGTCGCCGCCTGAAGCGCGGCCGC
>PLFC01000092.1 GCA_003136655.1 Vulcanimicrobiota bacterium | reverse complement strand
CGCGGGCGGCGCCACCGGCGCCGAGCACCAGGGCGGGGCCGGCGCCGGGGTCGACCCTGTGGGCGCGCAGGTTCTCGATGAAGCCGAACCCGTCGGTATTGCTGCCGTGGATGCGTCCGTCGCGGAACACGAGCGTATTCACCGCGCCGACGCGGCGGGCGGCAGGCCCAAGCTCGTCGCACAGCGCGATCGCGGCTTGCTTGTGGGGGATGGTGACGTTGGCGCCGGCGAAGCCGGCGGCGCGCAGGCCGTGGATGGTGGCGGCGAAATCCTCCGGGCGCACCGGCAGCGGCAGGTAGGCGCCGTCGATGCCGTGCCGCTCCAGCCAGAAGCCGTGCAAGCGCGGTGAGCGGGAATGCGCGACGGGCCAGCCGATGACGCCCGCCAGTTTCGCTTTGCCGGTGAGGATCATGGCAAGCCCATTATGGAAGCCTGGGCCGGGCGACGTCTTCGCCGGCGCGCACGCGGGGCAGCAGCATCATGTCCCACGGGCTCGGCATTTCGCCGACGGGCACGTGGACTAGGGCGGGGGCGTTGAGCGCAAAGGCCTGTTTGAGGGCGCGTTCAAGCTCTTCGGGCGTCGTCGCCCGGAACGCCGCGACCCCAAAACTTTTGGCGAAGGCGACAAAATCGGGGTTGGCGAGGTCGCTGGCGATGAGCCGGTTGCCGTATTGCTGGGCCTGGATGCGGCGGACATTGCCGAAGGCGCCGTCGTCGAACACCACCACCACGACGGCGATGTTGTGGCGCACGGCGGTGGCGAGTTCGCCGGCCTGATACATGAACCCGCCATCGCCGGCGATCGCCAGCACCGGGCGGTCCGGGCAGGCGGCCTTCACGCCGAGCGCGGTGCCGTAGCCCCAGCCCAGATTGTCCATGTAGCCCGCGGAGAGAAACTTCCGCGGCGCGTCCACCGGCCAGGCGAGGCGCGCGGCGAAGCCGAGTTGCGTCACGTCCTCCACCAGGATGCCGTCCTCCGGCAGGGCGGCGCGCATGGCCTGCAGCAAGCCGTTCTGCGGCTCGAGGCGGCTCATCCGTTCCGCGAACCAGGCCTGATGCCCCGCGATCTCGGCCGCGCGGGACGGGCGGCCGGCGTCGTGCGCGGGCAGCGCGTCGAGCAGCGCGCGCAGGGTCGGCGCGGCGTCGCCGATCAGCGCGCAGGCGGGGGTGCGGAAGCGCGGCGGCTCCTCGGGATCGATGTCGAGGCGGACGATCTTCAGCCCGTCATCCACGCCCCACCAGCTCTGCTCCCAGTACAGGCGCGTGCCGATTGCGAGCACGGCGTCGGCGGTCTGCCAGAGCCGGTGGCCCGTGGGGAAGGACACAGCGAGAGGGTGATCCGTCGGCATGATGCCCCGACCGCGCCGGAACGAGACGACGGGGGCTTCCAGCATCTCCGCCACCGCCCGCACCTCCGCCGCCGCGCCCAGCGCGCCGCCGCCGACCACGATCAGCGGGCGCTGCGGCTTGCCGAGGATCTCCGCCGCGCGCTCGACCATCACGCTGTCCACCGGCGGCGTTTCCGGGGGCAGGATGTCGGGGAACTCCACCGCGCCCGTATGGCCCCAGACGTCGATCGCGCATTCCAGGGCGACCGGCTGCTGGCGGTTGGAGAGCGCGGCGCGGATCGCCTCCGCCACGCGTTCCGGCGCCTCCGCCGCACCCTTGATTCGCGCGGCGTGTTTGGTCAGGTGGCGCAGCAGGCCGAGCTGGTCGCGGATTTCGTGCAGATGGCCGTGGCCCTGGTCGATGGCGAATTGCGGGATCTGCCCCACAAGTGCGAGCACCGGCGCGCCCATCCCATAGGCCGTCAGCAGCGCCGCGCCGGCATTGAGCAGTCCGGGGCCAGGCACGACGGAGAACACCTGCGGCTTGCCGGTGGCGAGAGCCGCGCCGAGCGCCATGTAGCCGGCGGTCTGTTCATGGCGCGCGTGGATCACCCGCAGCTTCCCATCGCGGTGGATCGCGTCGAACAGCTGGTCGTTATGCACGCCGGGCAGGCAGTACAGCGTATCGATGCCGTGGCGCAGCAGAGCCTCGACCGTCGCTTCCGCCGTGGTCATCCGCTGCATGCCGGCCCCTCGCGTTCTTGACAGTTTTCGCGGCGGAACCCTACTACCCCCAGCCGTTGCAAAGACAGGGCCCAAGGCGGCGATCGCCGTAACGCGGGCCGGGTAAGGAAACCTCCAAGATGATCCGCATCCGCGCGTTCGCCGTGATCGCCGCCCTGCTCACATTTGCCGCTACGGCGCTTGCCGCCGAGCCGGTGCGCATCGGCGTGACCATCGCCCAGACCGGGCCCGCCGCCTCGCTCGGCATCCCCCAGCGCAACACCATCGCCCTGTTCCCGGACACGATCGCCGGCGAGAAGGTCGAGTGGATCGTGCTCGATGACGGCTCCGACGCCACCAAGGCGGTGGCCAACATGCGCAAGCTGATCGACGAGTCCAAGGTGGACGTGATCGTCGGCTCCTCCATCACCCCGGCCTCGCTGGCGATGATCGATGTCGCAGCCGAGCAGAAGATCCCGATGATCACGCTCGCCGCCTCCGCCAAACTGATCGAGCCGGTGGAGGGGTCGCGCAAATGGGTGTTCAAGGCGCCGCAGAGCGACAGTCTGATGGCGGACGCGATCGCCGACTACATGGCCAAGGCGGGCGTGAAGAGCGTTGCCTTTATCGGCTTCAACGACGCCTATGGCGACGGCTGGCTGACCGAGGCGACGCGCGCGCTCGGCGCGAAGGAGATCAAGCTCGTCGATACCGAGCGCTATGCCCGCACAGACACCTCCGTGACCGGGCAGGTGCTGAAGGCGATGGCGGCGAAGCCGGATGCAATCCTGATCGCGGCATCCGGCACGCCGGCCGCCCTGCCGCAGAAGACGCTGAAGGAGCGCGGCTACACCGGCACGATCTATCAGACGCACGGTGTCGCGAACGCGGATTTCCTCCGCGTCGGCGGCAAGGACGTTGAGGGCACCATTCTTCCGGCGGGCCCGGTTCTGGTCGCGGCGCAGCTGCCGGAAAGCAACCCGATCAAGAAAGTCGCGCTGGATTACGTGCAGCGCTATGAGGCGAAATACGGCGCCGGCTCGATGGCCACGTTCGGCGCGCACGCGCAGGATGCGGAACTCATGCTGGCCGCCGCGATCCCCGTGGCGCTCAAGACCGCGCAACCCGGCACGCCGGAATTCCGCGTCGCGCTGCGCAACGCGCTCGAGGGGATCCACGACGTGGTGCTCACGCACGGCATCTCCAACATGTCGCCGACCGATCATAGCGGCCTGGATACGCGGGCACGGGTGATGGTCACGATCAAGGACGGCAGCTGGGTACTGCTGCCCTGATAACAGCCGCGCCGCCCCTTCGGCGTCCCTGACATATGGACGCCGATATCTTCCTCATTCTGCTGCAGGATGGCGTCGTCAACGGCGCCATCTATGCGTTGCTGGCGCTGTCGCTCGTGCTCGTGTTTGCGGTGACGCGCGTGATCTTTATCCCGCAGGGCGAGTTCGTCGCCTTCGGCGCGCTCAGCTACGCCACACTCGATCTCGGCCGCACGCCGCGCAGCATCTGGCTGCTGCTCGCGCTCGGCGCGGCGGCGACCGTGTGCGGGCTGTGGACCCAGCGGCGGACGCTGAACCGCACGGCGCTCGCGATGCTGCTGTCGGAGACGGCGGTGTTCCCACTGGCGGTGGCCGGACTCGTTCTGTGGCTCGCGCCGCTCAAACTCGGCGTCGCCGTGGAGGCGATCCTGGCGCTGGCCATCGTCACGCCGATGGGGCTGCTGATCTACCGCGTCGCGTTCCAGCCGCTCGCCGAGGCGTCCGTGCTCGTGCTGCTGATCGCAGCCGTCGGCGTGCATCTCGCGCTGGTCGGGCTTGGCCTGGTGTTCTTCGGGCCGGAAGGCTCGCGCGCCACGGCGTTTTCCTCCGCGAACTTTACCCTCGGCCCGCTCAGCGTGCCGGGCCAGGCGCTGTGGATTCTCGGCTTCACCGCGCTGCTGATCGTGGGCCTGTACCTGTTCTTCGGCTTCACCCTGCACGGCAAGGCGCTGCGCGCCACCGCAGTGAACCGGCTCGGCGCGCGCCTCGTCGGCATTCCCACGGCGGATGCCGGGCGCATCGCCTTCGGCCTCGCCGGCTTCATCGGCGCGCTGTCCGGCGTGCTGATCGCGCCGCTGACCACCGTGTATTACGACAGCGGCTTCCTGATCGGCCTGAAGGGCTTCGTCGCCGCCATCGTCGGCGGCCTCGTCAGCTATCCCATCGCCGCGACAGCCGCGATCGCGGTGGGCTGCGTGGAATCCTTCGCCTCGTTCTGGGCCAGTGCGTTCAAGGAGGTCATCGTCTTCTCCGTGATCGTGCCCGTGCTGCTGTGGCTCTCGCTGCGCTCCGGCGCGCCGGCGGAGGAGGAATGAAAATCCCCGCCATCGGCCTGCTTGTACTGCTCGCGCTGCCGTTCGTGCCGGGCATGCCGTCCTACTGGGTCACGCTGCTGGACATGAGCGGCATTGCCGCCACCACGGTGATCGGCCTGGTGGTGCTGACCGGCATCGGGGGGATGACGTCCTTCGCGCAGGCGAGCTTTGTCGGCATCGGCGCCTATACCACCGCATTGCTGACCCATGGCGGCGCCGTCTCGCCCTGGCTCGCGCTGCCGGTGGCGTTGATTCTGAGCGGGATCGCCGCGTTGTTCATCGGGTTGATCACGCTGCGCCTGTCCGGCCACTACCTCGCCCTCGGCACGCTGGCCTGGAGCGTGAGTTTGTACTATCTCGTCGGCAACCTGGATCTGTTCGGCCGCTACGACGGCATTCCCGGCATCCCGCCGGTCTCCGTCGCCGGCTACCGGCTGCTGGACAGCCGCGCCTACTTTCTCCTCGTGTGGGCTGCCATCGTCTTGAGCCTGCTGGCGACGCGCAATCTGCTGGACAGCCGTGTCGGCCGGGCCGTGCGCGCGCTGCAAGGCGGCACCACCGCGGCCGCCTCCTTCGGCGTGCAGATCTTCCGCGCGCGGCTTCTCGCCTTCGTGTATGCCGCGGTGCTCGCCGGCCTCGGCGGCTGGCTCTACGCGCATTTCCAGCGCGCGGTGAACCCGACGCCGTTCGGGCTGGACGCCAGCATCGACTATCTGCTGATGGCGGTGGTCGGCGGCGCGCAGTATCTCGGCGGCGCGCTGCTCGGCGCCGGGCTGGTGACTGCCGCCAACGACCAGCTGCAGGACCTGCTGCCCCGCCTGATCGGCGGCCAGGGGCACTACGAGACCATCGTGTTCGGCATCCTGCTTGTACTGATCCTCCAACTCGCCCCTGAAGGCATCTGGCCGCATCTGATCCGCCGCCGCGCCCGCGTGCGCCCGATCGTCGACGTCGCCGCCGCGCCCACGCGCGAGCTGCCCGCGCCCGGCGCGCCGGTGCTGCAAGTACAGAAACTGCGCAAGACCTTCGGCGGACTCGTCGCGGTCAACGACGTGTCCTTCGCGCTCAACGCCGGGGAGATCGTCGGGCTGATCGGGCCGAACGGCGCGGGCAAAACGACCTTCTTCAACCTGCTCTCCGGTGTCGCGACGCCGACCGACGGCGAGATCTACTTCAAGAGCGAGGCCATCTCCAAGCTCTCCGGACCGAAGCGGGTCGCCCGGGGCATCGCCAAGGCCTTTCAGACGGCCAATATCTATCCCGACGAGTCCGTCTTCCAGAACGCGCGCCTGGCGGCGCTGGCCAAGGTGCAGGGTTCGTTCGCACTCGAGCCTTTCCGCGGCTCGCGCAGGCTCCGCGAGGTCGACGAGATCGCGGGCGCCGCGCTCGAGCAAGTCGATCTGGGTTCGGTCGCCGAGGTGCGCGCCGGCGACCTCTCGCACGGCGACAAGAAGCGGCTCGACATCGCCGTGGCGCTCGCGACGAAACCGGAGATCTTGCTGCTGGACGAACCGGTCGCGGGCATGTCGATCGAGGAAGTGCACAAGACCGACCTGCTGATTCGCGGTTTGGCCAAGCGCATGACCGTACTGATCATCGAACACGACATGGACCTGATCATGGGCATCTCCGACTCGATCACGGTGCTGCACCAAGGTAAAGTGCTGGCCAACGGAACGCCGGCCGAAATTCGCGCCAGCAGCATCGTCCAAGAAGCGTATCTCGGCGGCTACGAGGACACGCTCGCTCCGCACGCGCCGGGGGCGCCGTAAATGGCCGAAGCGTTTCTCGAGGTCGAGAACCTCAATACGTATTACGGCGATAGCCACATCCTCAAGGACTTGAGTTTCAAGATCCGGCGCGGCGAAACGGTCGCGCTCCTGGGCCGTAACGGCGTGGGCAAGACCACGACGCTCAAGAGCATTGTCGGCTGGGTGCCGCCGCGCTCGGGACGCGTCTCCTTCGAGGGCCGTAACGTCACGGGTCAAGAGATGATGAAGAACGCGCGCTTGGGCATCTCGCTCGTGCCCGAGGAACGCCGGATCTTCACCAATCTCACGGTCTTCGAGAACCTCAAACTCGCGACGGTCACCGCGCAAAAACCCGGCTGGTCGCTCCAAGACGTCTACGATCATTTCCCGCGCCTGCAGGAGCGCGCCACGAACAAGGGCGACGAGATCTCGGGCGGCGAGAAGCAGATGCTGGCCATCGCGCGCGCCCTCGTGCAGGATACGAAACTGCTGCTGCTCGACGAGCCCACCGAAGGTCTCGCCCCGCTGATCGTCCGCGAAGTCGAAGCGATCATCCGCGAGATCAAGAGCAAGGGCATGACCATCCTGCTCGTCGAGCAGAATTTCTACAGCGCCTTAGCCGTAGCCGACCGCTGCTACATCATCGACCAAGGCACGATCAAGTTCGAAGGCACGCCCGACCAGTTGCGCGGCAACACCGAGGTGCTCTCGCGCTACCTCCACGTCTAGGCGGTTCGTTACTGGACGTGGATGCTGACCGGGCCACTTTGGCCGGTGGGTTGCGTGAAGCGCCACAGTCGCGTGGTGGTGCCGCCCTGGTAGGCGTCGATGGCGTTGGCCACGGGATCTGCGACGTAGAGATCGGCGGCGTAGGTCGCGAGCGGGGCGAGAACGTTCTTCTCGTTCAAGCCGATCGTCAACGCGTCGTCGGGGCATTGCGTGCCCGGATCGAAATCGAGGATCACGTGCGATGCCGAGACGTACACGCGCTCGTTCTCATCGACCGCGATGTGCGCCACCACCGGATTCTGACCCGCCTGACCGTATAAGACCTCGGCCGGCTGACCGCCCACGTACTCGGCTGCGATTGCATACCGCGTGACCGGTCCACTGGGCTCCGGGCTACACGACGTATCGTCGGCAAAATACGTCGGCAACGCCGACTGGAAGAGCACCCACGCGTTGGACGATGCGTCGACGTACGCATCGGCGAAAACCGTTCCGCTCGGATACGTCCAACTCTGGACGCTTTCGCTCGGCGAGAAGTGGGTGACGGTGGCGTTGTCGGCCGTGACCCACAAGTCCGAACTATCCGCAGCCATGTGGGTCGGCAGCCCGGCGCCGTGGCCGATACCGCCGCCATCGTAGCGCACGCCCTTATGCCGAACCTTCGGATGGGGCACGTACTCGTCGACCGCTCTGAACTTCGTATCGATTGCGAAGAAATTGTCCAAACCGTTCGTGGCCAGGGGACCGATCGTCGGCGGATAGGTGCTGAACGTGTTCAACGCTATCTCACCGCGTGCGGTCCGGAGTTTGTGGATATCGTACGTGGCCGGAAGAATGATGGCCGATCCGTCCGAGAGCACCACGGCGTTGCCCCCCGCGCCCCAAGGCGAAATGGGCACGCTGCTCTCAACGAGCGCATGCGACTGGAGATCGTATTCCGCAATCGTGCCCGACCCCCCATTGGAAACATAAATCCGAGGCTGCGCCGCATTCCCAAGAACGCGCCCCGTCGCACCCCCCAAACAAAGCCCAACCGCACAAGCCCCCAAAACCACCCGAGAAACCAACCCCATAATCAACCCCCAAAAAAGAAAGAGACTCTAATACAAACCCACTTCCCCATCCACGCCCAAACTCATCCTCCCAACGCAAGTCGCAAAGCGACGACCCGCCCACCCAAGCGCAAGTCGCGAAGCGACGAGCCGCCCATCCCAAAACCGCAAGTCGCGAAGCGACGAGCCAGCGCAAGTCGCGAAGCGACGAGCCGGCCATCCCAGAGCGCAAGTCGCGAAGCGACGAGCCAGCCAACAAAAAGCGCCAAGATAAAACACGATGGAGGTTCAGATTTGCGTCGGGCCGAGGCGCGGGGCGGCGATGTGTACGTACGAGTACATGAGCCGCCCCGCAACGAAGGCCCGGCGCAAATCTGGACCTCTACCCGTGCAAAGCGCCGATTTCGCCGCAGGCTTCCCGCACCCCACTGCCGCCGTTGGGCGGCGTGTCCGTGTAGTTATCCTCGTTGGCGTGGATGATGATCGAGCGGCCCACGATGTCGGTCGGGCCGGACAGCACGCTGAGCCGGCTCGTGTAAAACGTCGTCCGGCCGTGGCCCGCTTCGTCGACCACGAGGTTGGGAAGGTCGCCGCCGTGTCCCGCCCCGTCGGGGCCGAGGTGATGGCCGGTGCCCTGCGGATCGAAATGGCCGCCGGCCGCACCGAACGGCGTGACCTTGCCCGTGGTGTCGCGTAGCGGATTGCACGAACCGTTTTCGTGTATGTGCAATCCGTGTAATCCGGGCGGCAGGCCGGTCACGTCGATGCGCACTTGCACGCCCCCGGTATCGACGCCGACGAACGTTGCCACGCCGAGCTGTTTGCCGCTCGCATCTTGGATGTATGCGGCATACGTCGTGACGGCGGCCCGCCCGGGCTGCGCGGCCAGCCCAACGACTGCGACCAGCGCTGCGCTCGCACCGAGCGCGGGAACGATCCGGTTCATCTGCATGATAACCTCACTCTTCGAGCGTCGTCGTATCGCCGAGTTCGAGTCCCGCCTCTTTTGCCTTGAGCAGGCGGCGCATGATCTTGCCGCTTCTGGTCTTGGGAAGCTTGGCCACGAACTCGATTTCGGCCGGGGTTCCGATGGGTCCGAGATGGTAGCGCACGTGTTCGACGAGCGCGGCCTGCAATTCGCTCCCGGCTTCGTAACCCACGCGTAAGACGACGAAGGCTTTGACGACCTCACCCTTGATCGCGTCCGGCTTGCCGATCACGCCGGCCTCGCCGCAGGCCGGATGCGAGACGAGCGCACTCTCTACGTCGGCCGTGGCGATCCGGTGACCGGCCACGTTGAGCACGTCGTCGGCGCGGCCCAGCACGAGCAGGTAGCCTTCCGCATCGAGGGTCGCGACGTCGCCCGCGGTATAGCAGCCGGGAATCTGCTCGAAGTACTGACGGTAACGCGCCGGATCGCCCCAGATGCCCGCGAACATGTGCGGCCACGGATTGCGAATGACGAGTAAGCCGCCGGCACCGGGCGGAACGGAATTTCCCTCGCGATCGACCACGTCGAAATCGATCGGCCCGAAAGCCTTGCCGCTATGGTCGGGACGAATCGCGCTCGTGGGCAAGTAACCCATCATCATGGCGCCCGTCTCCGTCTGCCACCACTGGTTGCACACGGCGGCGCGCCGCGCGCCGACCGTATCGTACAGGAAGTGCCAGGCCTCCGGGTTGAGCGGTTCGCCCGCGCAGTACACGGCCTGCAGCGACGAGAGATCGCGCTCGCGGGCGGGCTCAGGCCCGAACCGCATCAACATGCGCGCGAGCGTGGGCGCGGTGTACAGTTTGGTGACGCGGTGCCGGGCGATCACGTCGTACGTCGAGGCCGGCGACGGATAGTCGGGCGCGCCCTCGCGCAAGATCGAGCGATAGCCGTTGGCCAGCGCTCCGTAGACGATCAGCGAATGTCCCACGATCCAGCCGATGTCGCTCGTGCACCANNACGTCGTCGGGCGTGATGCCGGTCGTGCGCTCGAACATCGCAGCGGCGCCCGCGAGATACCCGCCGTGCGGCATCACGACGCCCTTGGGTTTTCCGGTCGTGCCGCTGGTGTAGAGGATGAAGAGCGGGTGCGTCGCGGCGACGATCTCGGGTTCGCGCTCCGTCGCTTGGTTCGCGATGTAGTCGTCGAAGTCGCGTTCGCGCTCGCCCAGCGGCGCCGGCGACTCCGCACGCCGCCAAACGACGACCCGGCGCACCTTGGGCGAGCCCGCGACCGCGTCGTCGAGAATGCCCTTGAGATCGACCCGGCGGCCGCGACGATACGTCACGTCGGCGCCGATGACCACCTCCGCGCCCGCGTCGTCGATGCGGTCGCGGAGCGCCGTCGCGCCGAGTCCGGCGTAGACGACGCTATGGATGGCGCCCAGCCGCGCGCACGCGAGCATCGCGACGATGCCTTCGAGCGAGAGCGGCATGTAGATGCAGATGCGATCGCCGGCGCGCACGCCGTCGCCGGCGAGCGCGTTGGCCAGCCGGTTGACCTCCGCGAGCAGTTCGCGATAGGTCAGACTCCGCTCGAAACCGTCCTCGCGCAAATAGTGATACGCGATCGCATCACCCCGCTCGGCGACCTGACGGTCGAGACAGGTCACCGTCGCGTTGAGCGTTCCGTCGGGATACCAGCGCGCGTCGCTGAGGCCGCCTGCGAGCGTCGTCTGCGGCGCGACGGCCCAGGCGATTCGCTCGCCGCAAGCGCGCCAGAAGGCCAGCGGATCGCGCGCCGCTTCGGCGTTCCACGCGTCTTGGTCGGCGATCGGCGCCCACGCCGCCACCTCGGCCGGCGGCGCGAAGCGCTCGCCCGTGACCAGTAGATTCTCGATCAACACTTCGCTCATGCTCGCACGTTCTCTCTCTCGTTTAGGGCTTGATGAAATCGTGGTTGACGATCACGGCGGTGCCCGAGGGCGACTTCTTCACGAAGAACTGAGCGAAGTAGGCTCCCTTCGCCGTTTGCAGGTCGACGTCGACGCGCACGTCGTCGCCGCTGCCGTGTGCTTCGATATCCGAGATGCGCATCTCCGGCCCGGCAAACTCTTTCTCCGAGAGTTGCGCGGCCCGCGATCCGGCCGGCGCGTCGAGCACGGCCGCCGCGCCCGCGTCGTCGCCGCGCGCGAGCGCCGACAGGTACGAGCGCACGACGCTCTCCGATTGGCGCGCAAAATCCGATTGCGTCGCTTGGGCCGGCACCGGCGTCGCGACGGGTTTGGGCACGACGGCTGCGAGCGTCTTGGGCGTGGCTAACGCGGTCGGTTTAGCGGTAGCGACTACGACGGGTTTAGCGGTTGCGATCGCGACGGGTTTCGCCGTCGGCGGCACGCCGTGCGTCGCCGCGGGCGACGGCGTGTCGCTCGGCGACGCTGCCGGCGTTGCGGTCTCGTTCACGGTGGCGCGCGGCGAAGCGGTGGGAGAACTCGCCGGTGCGGGACTCGGCGAGGGCGAAGGCGCCGGCCTCGGGCTCGCCGTGACGGTGGGGCTCGCCTCCGGCGTCGGACTCGGCGCGGGCGGCGCGAGCGTTTCCAGCGGAGCCGGAGCGAGCGTCACGATCGACGACGGTTCGGCGGAGGGCGGCGCGGACGCGATGCGCGTGTCCCGGTGCGCGTAGAGCGAGAATGCTCCGCCGATCGCGAAGCCGGCAACCACGATCGCCACGAGGATCAGCGGCAGCGGAAGGGAGCGCGGCTCCTGCTGAGGCCGCCGGCGGCGGCGTCGGCGCGGTCGTTCGTCCATGCGGGGGCGTTTCGTCGCGCGAACATCGCAGCCTCGGTAAGGAAGATGCGTCAACCGTGGCCGCGAAGGCGACGCGCGTGATTCGCGTTCCCGTGCCCATCGACGTCGGCACGATCGCCTCGACTGCAAGCAGCGCCTTCGCGCTGGCGACGCCGCTCTGCATCGAGCGGCTCCTCGAACTCGCCGTGCGCGAAGCGGTAGGCACGCGGGCTCCGCACGACAAACGCGAGCGCAGCGTTCGCAGCACCCTGGCGGCCTTCCGCGCCGGAAAATTCGTGGTCGACATCGAGGGCCGCATCTACGACCGGCCCGATGCCATCGTGGTCGCCTGCGGGGTCGTCAGCCTGCGCTTCTTCTCGACCGAGACGCGCTGGAGGCGCGTTCGCCGGACCTGACGAACGCCGCTCCCTTGCTTCGAGGAGCGTTGATGTTGCTTCGGCCCCGTATCCGATTGCTCTGGACCGCGCTTGCGGTTTGCTTGCTAGCACCGCAGGCCGCGCGCGCGGACGATTCCCTGGCCGCGATCAAGGCGCGCGGCAAGATCGTCGTCGGCGTCAAGGCCGACTACCCGCCGTTCGGGTTTCTGGATGGCGACAAGAATGTCGGGCTCGAGATCGACCTCTTGCACTTGATCGCCAAGGACTTGCTCGGGAAGGCCGACGCGATCGAGTTCGTGCCGGTCGTCTCGGCCAATCGCTTCCAGTATCTCAACACGAACAAGGTCGACTTCCTGTTCTCGACGGTGACCGTCACCGATCAGCGCAAAGAAGTCGTGGACTTCAGCGCGCCGTACATGAAGTCGGGCTGGCAGGTGTTGATCAAGCGTAGCAACGCGACGATTCACGACGCACCCGACCTCGCCGGCAAGACGGTCGTCGTGTTGCCCGGCTCGACGGGCGAGAGCGGGCTCGAGCGGGTCGTGCCGAGCGCGACGTTGCTCAAGTTGCCCCAAACCTCCGAGGCGTTGCAAGCGCTGCAGTCGGGGCGCGCCGACGCCTTCGTGCAAGATTCCGCGCTGCTCTACGGCCTGGTCCAACAGTATCCGCAGTATAAGGTCGTGGGCAAAACGTACGACGACCTGCCCATCGCGGCCGCCTGCCGCAAGGGCGATTCGACGCCCTGCGACTACATCAGCAAAGAGATCGCCAAGTTCACCAAGAGCGGCGTGTTGAAATCTGAATACCGGAAGTGGGTCTACGGCGCCGCAGAGCGCTTCATGCCATAACACCCGTGCTCGCGGCGGCGCGCCTGGACTTTTCCATCGTTCGCGAGGCTGCGCCGGCCCTCGCCCACGGCGCGTTGGTCACGGCGGAAATAACCGCGGCGGGCTTGGCCGGGTCGTTGCTCGTGGGCATCGGCGGCGCAGCCTTGCGCACGTCGAAATCGCGCGCCGCGCGAACGGCCGCCGCAGCGTTTACCGAGTTCTTTCGCAACACGCCGCCGCTCGTCCACATCTTCTTCGCCTATTTCGCTCTGCCCGCAATCGGCATCAACGTGCCCGGGATCGTGGCCGCGACCACCGCTCTCATCCTCTACCAGGGCGCGATCGCGATCGAGATCATCCGCGCCGGCTTGGAAGCGGTCCCCGCCGGACAACTGGAGGCTGCTGACGCGCTCGGCCTGGGCGGACTGGATCGCTTTCGCAGCGTGGTCGTGCCGCAAGCGCTGCGCATCAGCCTTCCGGCGCTGGGCAACAACCTGATCTCGCTCTTCAAAAACACCTCGCTCGTCTCGGCGATCGGCGTGCTCGACATCACGGGCGTGGCCCAAGACGTGATCGCGCAACGCCTCTCCAGCGCCGAACTCTACCTGACGATCGGCGCGTTCTATCTCCTGTCGGTGTTTGCGTTCTCGGCCGTGTTGCGCTTCGTGGAAAGCCGGCTCGCCCGGTACGCGACGTGAACGCGTACCTGCACGCGCTGCCCGCTCTGCTCGGCCGGGGTCTGCTCGCCACGGTGACGATCAGCGTTGCGTCCATGCTGATCGCCCTGGTCGGCGGCTTCGGCATCGGTCTGCTCCGGGCGCTGCGTAATCCGCTGGTGGATGCGGCCGCGATCGCGTACGTCGAAATTCTGCGCGGTATTCCGCTGCTGGTGCTGATGTTCTTCGTGTGCTTCGGCTTGCCCCAACTCGGCATCGGGATCGATGCGGCGCCCGCCGCGATCGTGGCGCTCGGACTGTGGGGCGCCGCCAACGGCGCGGAAATCGTGCGCGGCGCCCTCGTCTCGATCCCTCGCGGGCAGAGCGAGGCCGGTGTCGCCCTGGGACTCGGCCGGATCGCCGTGTTGCGCAGCATCGTGCTGCCCCAGGCGCTGCGGCGCACGGTTGCCCCGTTCATGAGCTTGTTCACCGCCATCGTGGAATCGAGCTCGCTGGCAGCGCTGATCGGCGTCAAGGAGATCCTCGAGACCGTCCGCGTCGACATCGAGAACGACGCGACGCTCTGGACGCCGCTGCTGCTCACCGCGCTCGCGCTCTACTTCGCGATCAACTTTCCGGTGTCGCTCGCCTCGCAGCGGCTCGAGAGGAAGCTGGGATGACCGCAGAGCCGCGCTCCGCGATGGTCAGCCTGGACGGCGTGCGCAAGTCATTCGGCTCGCACGAGGTGCTCAAGGACATCAACCTCTCGGTCGCACCCGGCGAAGTCTGTTGCATCATCGGGCCGTCCGGTAGCGGCAAGTCGACGATCTTGCGCTGCATCAACCGGCTCGTCCGCATCGACGGCGGAGAAGTGACCGTGGATGGCCTGCGCGTCACCGACCCGACGGTCAAAGACGTCGACCTGCGGCGCCGCGTGGGCATGGTCTTCCAGCAGTTCAATCTCTTTCCACACATGAGCGCTCTGCGCAACGTAACGCTCGCGCCGCGCAAAGTGCTCGGCCTCTCCGCCGCCGAGGCCGAGGCCCGCGCGCTTAGCTTGCTCGGGAAGGTCGGACTCGCGGAAAAAGCGGGCAGCTATCCGGCCCAGCTCTCCGGCGGGCAGCAGCAGCGCGTCGCGATCGCGCGCGCGCTCGCGCTCGAACCGAAGGTCATGCTTTTCGA
Organism: Vulcanimicrobiota bacterium; assembly: GCA_003136655.1. Lineage (GTDB taxonomy): Bacteria > Vulcanimicrobiota > Vulcanimicrobiia > Vulcanimicrobiales > Vulcanimicrobiaceae > Hesperobacter > Hesperobacter lustricola. The sequence continues at coordinate 28,293 of PLFC01000092.1, read as the reverse complement.
CGAAGCCACCTCCGCACTCGATCCGGAGATTACGGGCGAGGTGCTCGCCGTCATGCGCGAGTTGGCCGCCGAACATACGACGATGATTTGCGTGACGCACGAGATGGGGTTTGCGCGCGAGGTCGGCACGCATGTGGTCTTCATGGACGGCGGTTCGATCGTGGAGGAGGGACCGCCGCGCAGCGTCTTCGAGAACCCGCAAGCCGAGCGGACCAAAGCCTTTCTCTCGAAGGTTCTCTAAGCGCCGCCCAAGCCTAGCGCGCGGCGCCCCAGTCGCGCTGCTGGACGAGTTCGGCGTAGAGCGCGTTGGGCCAGGCAAAATCCTCGCGCGTGAACCGCTCGGGCCAATCGACATCGAACGACTCGTGCAGTCGATGATCGCCCACATCGGCCGCTGCGATATACCGCATCAGGCGCTCGATCTCGGCGGCGTCGTCGGAGGTGAGCGCTTGGACGACGAGCGACAAGGGCCAGACGAAGCCGCGCGGCGTGTGCGAACTGCCCACGCCGACCGCGTACTTCCCGGCGTAGAAATACGGGTTGCGCGAGGAGAGCACGAAAGCGCGCGTGCTCCGGTAGAGTTGGTCGCCGGTCGAAACGTATCCGAAGAAGGGCGCCGAAAGAAGCGACGGCACGTTGGCGTCGTCCATGAGGACGCGGTGGCCCATGCCGTCCACCTCGTACGCGTAGATCTTCCCGACGCCGGGAACCCAGGCGACCCCGTGGCGTTCGATGCCGCGGCGGATCTGTACGGAGAGGCCCCATGCCTCCGCGGCCGCCTTGCGATCCCCGAAGATCCGGCGTTCGATGCTCGCCAGACGCCGCAACACGACGACGGCGAACATGTTGTCGGGCACGTTGTAGTGGTAGTGCGCTGGATCGTCGGATGGCCGGAAGCCCGTCCAGACCATGCCCGTGTAGCGCACGGCATTGCCCTTCCCGCGGTAGCCGAGATCGGGGTGGGTATAGTGCGAACGCGAGCCGTGCCGCTGCTCGTCGCGAAGGACGCGCAGGACCGTCGCGAACGCGCGCTTCACTTCGGGCGTGAAGATCGAGCGGTCACCGGTTTCCGCAGAGTACCGCCCCGCAAACCAGATCGGATAGAGCAGAGAATCGACCTCGAACTTCCGCTCGGCCACCCGGTAGTTGGACCAGTAGGCGTTGGCGTACGGGTCCAGCAAGATGTAGCGCGCCATGCGCGCGACGGTGCCGCGCAGCGTCTCGCGGATGCGCTGGTCGGTGGTGGCGAGCGGGATGTAAGGCTCCATCACCGCCGCGGCGTCGCGGAGCCACTCGGCGTCGATGTCGCCGCTCGAGACATAGGTGGTGCCGTCGGGTTGCAGCGAGGCGTGCCGGTTCAACGCTTCGTCGAACGCCGTCAGGTAGAGCTTTTCGAGCGTCGCGGCGACCGCGGCGCTCTCCTCGGCGCGCGCCGGCGCGGCGGTCGGGCCCAGCAGGGCAGCCGCGAGAGCGACGGCGAGAAAAAGACGCCTCATTTGTTGCTGACTATGCTGACGAGAGCGCGGCAATCCTTTCCGGCGGCCGACACGAAACCATGGCCGCGCCCCAATCGTTTAAGGTGAAAATGCGCGCGCCGCAGGTAGCCGCTACGCTCCTCTTCCTGGCGCTCGTTGCGTGCTTGGGCGAGTCCGCGCGCGCCGCCGAGCAACGCTACATCGTCTCGGGTCGCGACAGCTTCGCGATCGGCGAAGGCGACATCAAGAGCGAGACGCGCTACGACGGCACCGAAGTGCTGACCGTAACGCGCCGCGGCAAGGCGATGCGTTACGCGGCCCGGGTCACGTACGTGCGCAACGACCAGGGCGCGGCCAGCGACGCGGTCGCCGACTTCGTCAGCGATCTGCTGCCGACGGGCGAGCAACTCGACTCCGCCGATCACGATCCCGATTATCTCACCGTTCTCAATCAACCGTTCTCGGCGCAACTCGACGCGGCGACGCTCGAGGATCTCAAACACCTGCACGGCACGGTGCCCTTCGATTTTCCCTCGCCCTTCACGGGCGCGACGCTGCACGGATCGCTTGCCGGCATCGGGGCCGGACGGCTGGGCGGACGGCCGGCGATCGGCGTGCGCTTCTCGGCGGGGGGCCCGATGCACGGTGCCCTGCCCGACCGGCCCGGGCTGACCCTCAGCGGCGGCATCCTGATGCGCGGCACCGCCTACTACGATTCTGAAACGGCGCTGCTCTTGACCCTCGATGCGACCGTCACGATCTCGGGCAACGTCTCCAATCGAACGGGCAAAGATCCCGTCACCATCGTCTACCGCCGGCTCATTCGCGCCGACCGTCCCGACAAGACCAGAACCGCACAGCGAACGCGCTGAGGCGGGGGGAAGCCGGGCGCGCCGGCAGTAAGACAGGCAGCCCCGTCCAGGAGTAGCGTGTGGTGCCACCGGCGAGGACCGCAGAACGGAAGCCGGCGGAGCCCGCCGCTTCGCCGCCGGTGCGGTCCGGCGAATCCATTCCAACGATCGAAGGCTTCGAGCGCATCGTCGACGATTTTCAACGGCGGCTGTACGGCTTCGCCCTGCGCATGACGGGAAACCGCGAAGATGCCGAAGAGATCGTGCAGGACGCCTTCGTTCGCGCGTTCCGCGCCCTCGGAAAAATGAACGAGGAGCAACGGCGCGAGCTCCGGCTGCAACCTTGGCTCTATACCATAACGTTAAACGTGACGAGGAACCGGTTGCGCTCGAAGCGACCGACGAACGTTGCGCTCGATGCGCTCGCGGACCCAGACGCCCTGCTCAACCACACGCAGGAGGGCCCCGAGCAACCCGAGGCGATCGTCGAACGCAGCGCGGACATGGTGCTGGTGGAGCAGGCGCTCCTGCAATTACCCATGCACCTCAGAGCCGCAGCGACGCTCCGTTTCATCGAAGGCCGCAGTCATCCCGAAATTGCGGAGATTTTGAACCAACCGATCGGGACCGTCAAGTCGCACGTCCATCGGGCCGTGCGCATCCTACGGCGAATTCTCGGCCCGCAAGTCGGCCGCCTCGCGCCAACCGGAGAACCAGCGCATGCGGTGTAGTGATGTGGAAGCGCTCTGGGACGAGATGCGAGAAGGCATCGAGCCCCGCAACGATCACGTCGTGGCCCATCTGCGCCGCTGTCGCGATTGCCAGGACATGTACGCGCAATTCGAAGGCGTTGCGTATTGCCTCTCGTGTTTGCCGATCGTCGAGCCGCCGCAGAGTCTCGTGCCCCGCATCCTCGACCACATCAAGAGCAGCGTGCGCACGCGCCGCGCAGGGACGAACGGATCGTCCACATCGCCCGACTCCCTGGCCCTGCTCGATTCGCCCCTCGGCACGCTGGCCATCGGCTGGCGCAAGGCCGGCATCACCTTCGTGGGCATCGCTCGCGAGAACGATTTCGAGACGATTCGAACGCTCGTGGAACGGCGACTGCGCCGCCCGGTCGTCCCGGCCGACGCGCCTGCCTGGGTGCGCGAAACCGTCGCGGCCTTCTTCGCCACCTGGCGCGTCGACGAGCGCGTGCTGGATGTTTCGGGCTTGACCGTCTTCGAGCGCGCCGCGCTCGAAAAAGCTGCCGAAATCCCGCCGGGCGAAGTGCGCTCGTACGGTTGGATCGCACGCGAGATCGGCCATCCGCAGGCGGCTCGCGCCGTCGGGCAAGCGATGGCCCGCAATCCTTTGGCGCTGTTCTTTCCGTGCCATCGCGTCGTCGACGCCAACGGCGGACTGCACAACTACGGCTACGGCGTCGACGTGAAGGCGCGCATTCTGCGCATGGAAGGTTATCGCGCGGTTCGGTAGCGAATGTCCGAGATACGAAACGTCCGCGGCTCCTTCAGAGACAAACCAGTGAAGGTAACAGACGGACAAAGGAGGTGATCATCGTTAGTTACGAAGGCAACCAACGTAGTCTATACACGATGATTGGAGGTGCGCAGACCTAAACTCTGCGCAAGATAAAGCACTCCTAGTCCGCCGGCCGCGAGCCGGCTTTTTTTTGTCCGGCGCATCGCGGGAAACTCGCCCGAAGCTCCGAACACCCGGTCGTGGCTCGGCGGGGTCCAGGATGGCTGGAGTGGACCGCGGCCTGAAAATGGTGCTAGGCTCCCAGGCTTCCAGGATGGCGCGGAGCCCTCGTTCACGAATCTGCCGAGGCAACCCGTTCTCGACGCCTGGCAAAAACCGCCCGCACCCGGCCGGCTTTGCGAGCCGCCGGGCACGTACGTGTGTAACCAAGCCTTCTCTTGAGGTTCTCGCGCTGAACGTCCGTCCGACCCCACCAGGTTTCGTCCACGCCCCCCGGCCTCAGGCGCCGTTCGAGCCCATTTCCGGCTCGGTGGCCTAACGTGGACGACTTGGAACGCGACCGCGACGCGCGTCTGGAGGCGATTCCCGACTCCCACGGTCATGCCAAGGGCGAGCACAAGCCCTTTGCCGAGGAGCGGCCGATCCCGTACACGGCGCGCATGCTGTTCCTGTGGTTCTACCACGCTTGCCGGCGGGGCGGACCCCGCTTCATGATGGTCGCCGATCACGTCAACTACCTCACCTTCGAAGATCCGGCCGCGGTCAACTTGGTCCGGCGCGCCCTCAAGCTCGCGCACGCCGGCGACCTGTACGGCGCCTCCGAGACGGCCGGCGTCGACGTGCAGCACGCCGCCGTCGTGTCGGAAGGCCTGCGCCGGGGCATGCGCTACTCGATCGGTGCGGAGGTCGACAACGACCCGCGCAACCGGCCCGACGCCCAGAACATCGTCGACGCGATGCGCCCCGATGCGATCATCCGCTCGATCCATTTCCTGACGATCGACCATGCCGAACTCGGTGCCGGCTACCAATGGGCCTTCGACAATCCCGAGTTCAAGCAACTCTACGACGAGATCGGCACCGAGAAGGTGTGGGANNGTTCCGGCAAAGTTCGGCCACTGGCCCGACGACCAGACGTTGCAGAAGTACGAAGACCAGTTGGTCGAGGCGTGTGCCGAGCGCGGTTTCGCGATCGAAGTCAACGCGCGCATCTTCTACCGCACGTACGTCGAGGAGGCGGCGGGGGGCGAAGACCCCGGGCAAGCCGCGCAAGCGCAGCGGCAGCGCTACTTCGACGTGCACCTGCGCTTGCTGGAGAAGGCCAAGGCTAGAGGCGTCGCCATCTCCGTCGGGTCCGACGCGCATAGCCCGCGCGACCAGGGCAACGGCTTCGACGCGGTGCTCCAAATGCTGGATGCGGCGGAGATCAACGAGATCGCCTTTCCGATCAACGGACGCATGGCCAGGGTGGCGCTGCGCGCGACCGAGGAGTTGCTCAATCCGCCGCCTCCCGAGCCCGTCCAGGTTGCCGTCGCGACCGTCGCGGTGTCGCTCGAAGACGAGGACGACGAGGACGACGACGAACGCCCAGCGCCGGCCGCGGCCCCGCTCGAGACGCCGGCCGCAGCGGCGCCGAAGCCGGCCCGCAAGCGCCCCTCGCGGGCGGCAGCGCGTACGTCGCCCGAGGCGGTGGTCGAAACCGCGACCTTCGAGGAGACGGTCGTCGAGACGGTCGTGGAAACCGTGTCGGCCGGCCCGGACGGCAGCCGCCAAATCGAAGTTACCATGAGCGAACAGGTCGCCGTGGTCGAAAGCACGATCGTCGTCGAAACGGCTGTTGCCGCCGAGCCGCCGAAGCGGCGTGCGCCGAGACCGAAGAAAGCCGTCGACAAGGATCCCGCTCCGGTTGCCGAGGCCCACGAGCTGCCGCCTCCGGCCGACGAGCCTGCGGCTAAACCGGCCGCCGTCAAGCCACCCGCTGCGACGAAGCCGCCCGTAGCCGCCGGAAAGGCGACGCCGAAGACGGCCGCCTCGAAGCCGGCGCCAAAGCCGCCGGCGGCAAAACCCGCAGCAGCCAAACCGGCCTCTGCAAAGGCCGCTCCGGCCAAGCCCGCGACCACGAAGGCGCCGGCGGTCAAAGCCAAGCCCGCGGCAAAGACGCCCGTGAAGCCGGCGCCTGCGCCCGCGCGGGCGGCCTCGGCGAAAAAAGCCGCGGCAAAACCGGCGCCACGCCCGGCCGCGAAAAAGCCGGCCGCGCGGCCCGCGTCCAAGAAGACCGCGACGCGCCCGCCCGCCCGGAAGGCTGCGGCCAAACCCGCCGCGCGTAAGGCTGCGCCGGTCAAGAAGGCGGCACCGGCCAAACGCGTCGCCCCGAAAACGGCAAAGCGGAGCGCGCCGGCCAAACGGGTCGCCAAGAAGACTCCGGCCAAAGCCGCGGCCAAGAAAAAGCCTTCGAAGCCGCGCCGGTAAGCTTCTTCCGCGGCGGCGCGAGAACGCGGAACTTCCTACCCTGTGGAGAACCAGCGCGATAGCCGCCTATCGGGAGTAGGAGTAGCGTATGAGCGCTTCGTCACGCCGCCGCAACGTCGCCATCATCGGTCCGCACCATGCCGGGAAAACGACGCTGGTCGAGGCGCTGCTGGCGCAATGCGGTGCGATCCCTAGGCGGGGCTCGGTGGTCGACGGCACCGCCACGACCGACTACGAGCCCGAATGCATCGACCGCGGACAATCGACGACCGTCGGTTTCGCGTACGCGTCGACGCCGGCCGTCGACCTCACCTTGGTGGACTGTCCCGGCTTCATCGATTTCGCCGAGGAAGCAAAGCTCGCACTGACGGGCTGTGACGCGGCCGTCATCGTGATCGACGCGCAACCCTCGCGCGTGCGCCAAACGCGCGCGCTCGTGCGGTTCCTGGACGACCGCAAGATTCCGCACTGCTTCTTCGTCAACAAACTGGATAAGCCGGGCAGCGATTTCCGCGGCACGCTCGCCGAACTCAATGCGATCTTCGGCAATCGCGTGGTCGCCGAACACATTCCGCTCGGCGAAGGCGAAACGTTTCGCGGCTACATCGATCTCGCCGAACGGCATGCGTACGTCAACGAGGGCGGCGTCGCCAAGGAGATTCCGATCGGGCCCGAGTTGGCCGGCACCGTCGACGAGGCGCGCACGAAACTGCTCGAGGCGCTCGGCGACTTCGACGACCATCTGCTCGAGGAATTGCTCGAAGGCATCGAACCGCCGCTCGAAGAGGTCCGCGCCGACCTGCGCGACGAGACCGCTCGCGATCTGCTCGTGCCGGTGCTGGTCGGTTCCGGTTTGACCGACATCGGCGTGGCGGCCAACGCGCTGCTCGACGTGATCGAGAAGCAGTTCCCGCCGCCGGAGGGCGAACCGTCGGCGCCGCTGGTGGCCCAAGTGATCAAGACCATCGTGCACCCGCAATCCGGCAAGCTTTCCGTCGCGCGCGTTTGGGAAGGCACGCTCACTGCCGACGCCGTGCTCACCGACGCATCGCGCGAGGGCGTCAAGTCGCGCGTCGGCGGCCTCTACCGCCTGCAGGGCAAGAAGCAAGAGGCGATCGCCAAAGCCGAGGCCGGCGACATCGTCGCCATCGCACGTCTCGAAGGCGTTTTGACCGGCGATACCTTGACCCTCGGCGACAAGAGCGTCCGCGTCGTGCCGCCGCTCGCCGAGCCGCTTTACGCGGTCGCGATCAAGCCCAAGGAAAAACTCGACGAGGCGAAGCTTTCCCAGATGCTCGCGCGCATCTGCGAGGAAGATCCCGCGCTGCGCGTGACCCGCGCCGAATTCACGAGCGAACTGCAGTTGCTCGGAATCGGCGAAGTGCACGTGGCCACGGCGCTCTCGCGCCTCGCGCGGAAGTACCATCTCGCGCTCGACATGCACGCACCTTCGATCGCGTATCGCGAAACGGTCACGGGCTCCACCGAGATCCGCGCGCGGTACAAACATCAGACCGGAGGCCACGGCCAGTTCGCCGACGTGGTCCTGCGCATCGAGCCGCGACCGCGCGGCAACGGCGTCACGTTCTCCGAAGAGATCGTGGGCGGCGTGGTGCCGCGCCAATTCTTCCCGGCCGTCGAAAAGGGCGTGCGCGAAGCGCTGCTGCGGGGCCCGGTCGCGGGCTTTCCCGTCGTCGACGTGCACGTGACGCTCATCGACGGGGCGTTCCACGCCGTCGATTCGAGCGAGGCTTCGTTCAAGACCGCCGCCGGCATGGCGCTACGCGACGGGCTTCCCAAGTGCGCCCCGGTCCTGTTGGAACCCATCGTCCACGTGGAGGCCATCGTACCGGAAGAGAGCGCCTCCGCAATTCTCGGCGGCCTGACCGCCAAACGCGGACACGTGCTCTCGTTCGAGCCCGCGGAGCAACGCGGCTTCCAACGCGTCGTCGCCTTCGCGCCGCAAGCCGAACTCGCCAACTACGTGACCGAGTTGCGCACGGCGACGCAAGGCCTGGGCACGTACACGTGGCGTCACGAACGTTTCGATGCGGCACCCCCGAAGGTGTCGCAATCGGTGCGAGAAGCGGTGACGGCATAACCAACTCGCAAGTGCGCGCGTGGGCGATGCTCGCGGCGTGCGTCTTCGTTTCGGGCTGCACGAAGCTCGGATCGAACCCGGATCAATCCGCCGGCACGGCCGGCTCGGCGCGGCATTCCTGGACGATTCCGGGCACGCTCCGCGTCGGCATACAGGCCCCGCCCAACACGCTCAATCCGATCCTGGCGAGCAATACCACGGAGAGCGCGATCGACCGGCTCATGTTCGATCCGCTCGTTTCGGTGGATGCAAGCGGCAAGAAGCAAGTGCCGATCCTCGCTCAAACCGTCCCGACGTTGGAGAATGGGGGCATCAGCAAGGACGGCCTGACGCTGACCTATCACTTGCGCAAGGGCGTGGTCTGGCACGACGGTGCGCCCTTCAGCAGCAAGGACGTCAAGTTCACCTGGGCGGCGATCGTCAACCGCAACAACAACGTCATCGCCACCAACGGCTACGATCTCGTGCAATCGGTGGATACGCCCGACGACTACACGGTCGTCTTCCACATGAAAAAGCCGTTCTCGCCCGCGATCAACACGCTCTTCGCGGAAAGCGACGATCCCTTCGAAGTGCTGCCGGCACATCTCTTGGCGACGCTGCACGACGTGAACCACATCGCATTCAACGGCGCGCCGATCGGCACGGGGCCGTTCAAATTCGTGAAGTGGGCGCGCGGCGATCACCTCGAGCTCGCACCAAACGACAAGTACTTCCTGGGTGCGCCCAAGCTCAAGCACGTTCTGATCCGGATCATTCCGGATGAGAACACCGAGTTGAACGAGCTGCGCTCGCACGAACTCGACTGGCAGTTCGAGGCGTCGCCCGACCAATATCAAGCCCTCAAGGCCATCCCCGACATCGCGATCGTGCTCCAGGACAAGAACGAGATCGAGCGCTTTACGGTCAACACGAAACACCCGCCGCTCGACGACGTCCGCGTGCGCCAGGCTCTGGCCTATGCGATCGACGTGCGGAGGTTGACCGATAGCCTGACCTTCGGCTCGGCGACCACCGCCGACCAGGATCTGCCCCCGTTCATGTGGGCGCACTCGACGACCGTTTCGCGCTATCCGTACGACCTCGAGAAGGCCAAGTCGCTGATGCGCGAGGCGGGCTGGACCCCCGGGCCCGACGGCGTGCTCCAGAAGAACGGCAAGCGCTTGAGCCTGGAATTGGTCACCAACAGCACCAACGTCACCAGGCGCGCGGGCATGGTCCAGACGCAGGCCATGCTCCGCCGGTTGGGCATCGAGGCGCAGATCAAGCTCTACTTGGGCTCGTTGCTCTTCGACACGATGCCCAACGGCGGCATCTTGCAGAGCGGAAAATTCGATCTGGCCTGGGCCGGCTGGGTGGCCGGCATCGATCCCGACCAATCCTCGGTGTTTCTCTGCAGCGCGCAGCCGCCCAACGGGAACAACACGGCCCGCTACTGCAACCAACAGCAGGACGAGGCCCAAGGCGTCGCTCTGCGCAACTTCGCCATACCGGTGCGGAAGGCGGCGTATACGCAAATCGAGGCCTTGCTCTCCCGCGACCTGCCCGAAATCTCGATTTGGTGGCCGCGCCAAATCCAACCGGTCAGCCCCGACTTCAAAGGCTTCACACCCAACCCCGTCACCGAAACGTGGAACGCATACCAGTGGGACATCTAGATCCAGAATCGCGGCTGCACGCGATCCCCGAACTGCGCTGGCTGCGCACGATCGTCATCGAACGCGCGCTGACCCGAGGGGACTACGTGCTCTCCGGCGGCGTCCGCAGCGACTACTACATCGACAAGTTCCGGCTCTTTTCGGATCCGGCCGTGTTGCGCCGCATCGCGCGCCTGTTCACGCCCGTGATCGCCGAACTCAATCCCGATCTGATCGGCGGCACGGAACTCGGCGGAGCGATTTTGGCGACGGCGGTCTCGCAGATGACCGGCATCTCGATGATCGTCGTGCGCAAAGCGCCCAAGGCCTACGGCGCTTTCCCCGACGAGTACGTCGAAGGCCCATACGCTGCGGGACAACGCGTGCTGCTGCTCGAGGACGTGGTCAGCAGCGGACGCGAATTGCTCGCCGCGCAACAACGGCTCGAAGCGCTCGAGCTCGACGTGACGCCCTATGCGATCATCAATCGCGGCCTCGCGCCGATCAAGTCGCTGATCCAGTTCGCTCTGCCCCGAACCGACGCGAAGACCGAAAACTAGGAGCTCATACGGCTTCTAGTCGATCTGCAGCACGTCGCTGTCGTCGACGACGCTGATCGCGCCCGAGTATCCGCGGCTCGCCGCGGCGCGCAACTCCTCGGGAGAAACGCCCACGGGGTAGTGCGTGAGCGCGAGATGACGCACGCCCGCGCGTTCGGCCAGGACGCCGGCCTCGAGTCCCGAGAGGTGACCGCGCCGTCCCTCTTCGCGCTCGCCGGGCAACAGCGTCGCCTCGCACACAAAGAGCCCGCTGCCGGAGGCGAGCGCCGCGACATCTTCGGAGGGCGCCGTATCCGCCGAGTACGCCACGCCGGCGTCATCGGCGTCGAACCGAACGGCGAAGGTCGGAATGTAATGCTCCGTCGGCGCGAAGCGCACGCGTACGTCGCCCACGCGCAGTTCGTCCGACGGGTCGAACTCGCGAACGTCGAACACCTCGCCCAGAAAATCGTGCGGCGATTCGCGCGCGAACGCGCTCACGAGCGTGCGGAGCATCGCTTCGCCGCCGGGCGGCAGCCACAGGACCGGTTTGCGCTCGTTGGAGCGCGGGCCGTACTTGAGCGCATAACGCATCGGAATCAGGTCGATGAAATGATCCGCGTGCATGTGGCTGATGACCACCGCGTCGACGTCCTCGGCCGCTCGAACGCGATGCAGGTTCGAGAGCGCGCCGCTGCCCAAATCCGCGACGAGCGCGGCTCCGCCGCCTTCGATCAGATATCCGCTGCAGGCGCGCCCGGGACGCGGGATTGCGCTACTCGAGCCGAGGACCGTGACGCGCAGTCCGAGCGTTTGAGCGGAAACCTCGGTCACGTCAACGCTTCGAGGACATCCTCGGCGTGGCCGGTGACCGAAACCTTGGGCCAAACGTGGACGATCTTTCCCTTCGGATCGATGAGGAACGTGGAGCGCTGAATGCCCATGCTCTTACGCCCGTACATGTTCTTTTCCACGATCACGCCGAAGGCGTTGCAGAGCTCGGACTCCGCGTCCGAGAGCAGCGGGAACTGCAACTCGTATTTGGCCTTGAACTTCTGGTGCGAGGCTACCGAATCGCGACTGACCCCGACGATCTCCGCGCCCTTGGCCGCGAAATCGTCGTAGAGATCGCGGAACTGCGTCGCTTCGTTGGTACAGCCCGGCGTATCGTCCTTCGGATAGAAGTACAGGACCAGAGACTTGCCCAGGAAGTCCTTGGCGGAACGGGTCTTGCCCGTATCGTCGGCCAGTTTGAACGACGGAAGCTTGGCGCCGGTTTCCAGCATGCGTTCGAGCAACTCCAAGAGTAAGGAGTGGAGTGATTGAGGGAAACGGTACGCTACCGGAGTCTCCGCACCCCCTTACGAGCGACTTGATCGCCGCCTTGGGGCCGGGCAGCCGCGTCTTGCTCCTGGGCATCGGCAACGGACGGCATCTGCCTCCGCTACTCGCCGCGGGGTTTGCGATCGACGCAATCGAGGAGCATCCGGAGCGCGCCGCTGCGGCCGCAACGCGCTGGGCGGCCGTGCCGCACGTGCGCATCGCGCAGGCGCGCTACGCGGGCGGCCCGCTGCCCTTCGCCTCCGGCTTCGATGGGGCGCTCGCAACGCACGCGTTGTTGCACGGTAGGCCGGCGCTGATCGCAGCCGCGGTCGGCGCCGTGCGCGATCGCCTGCGCGAAGGCGCGCCGTTCCACTTCACCGCGGGCTCGACGCGCGACCCGCGTTTCGGCCGCGGCACGCGGGTCGACGACGCAACCTGGGCGCCCGAGGGCGGCGACGAAGCCGGCGTGGCGCACGCGTACTTCGACGAGCCGGGGCTGCGCGCGCTGTTGACCGGCTGGGCCAACGCAAACTTCGAGGAACGCGAGGCCGGCGCAACCGCGGGCAGTTGGGCGCATCCGAGCGGAACGGGCGGGCTCGTGCACTGGTTCGTGCGCGCCCGCCGCGCTCAGTAGCGCGGCGTCGCGGGATCGACCTCACACGACCAGGCGTCGATGCCCCCGGCCAGATTCGAGACGCGCGGAAATCCCTCGGCGCGCAAAAAGCGCGCGACGCTATCGCTNNCGCACGCCGCCGTGACACATCACGACGATTTCGCGATCGCGCGGAAGTTCGTCGAGCCGCGCGCGGATCTCGTGCATCGGCACGTGCACCACGCCGTCGAGTGCGGCGAGCGCGAGTTCGTCGGCCTCGCGCACGTCGAGCAGCACGAAGTCATCGCCCGCGGTACGCTTGCGGGCCAGCTCGCGCACCGAGATTTCGTCGGGAACGCTCACGCGCCGACGCTCCCGATCAATCCGGTCAACGGGCTCGAGGCGCTCGCGTAGAGCCGTTTGGGCATGCGTCCCGCGAGGAATGCGAGGCGTCCCGCTTCGACGCCCAGGCGCATCGCGCGGGCCATCGCGACCGGGTCGCGGGCGGCGGCGATGCCGGTGTTCATGAGCACGGCGTCGACCCCGAGTTCCATCGCGATTGCGGCGTCCGAAGCGGTGCCCACCCCGGCGTCGACGATCACGGGTATGCCGGCTTGCTCCTTGATGATCGCGATCGAGTACGGGTTGCATATTCCGAGGCCGCTGCCGATCGGCGCGGCGAGCGGCATCACCGCCGCGCAACCCATCGCCTCCAGTCGTTTGCACGCGGTCGGATCGTCGGCGATGTAGGGCAACACCGTAAAGCCGTCGTCGACCAATTCTTTCGCTGCGACCAGCGTCTCCGCCGTATCGGGATAGAGCGTCTTGGGGTCGCCGATCACTTCGAGCTTGATCAGGTCNNGCGGTATTGGGCAAAATCGCATACTTCGCGCGATCGATGTAATCGATCAGCGTCTTGCCCGACGGATCGTCGAGGTGAATGCGGCGGATCGCCACGGTGACCAGTTCCGTGCCGCTCGCCTCGTGCGCGAGGCGCATGACCTCGACCGACGGATACTTGCCCGTCCCGACCAACAGGCGCGAGCGAAATTCGTATTTCCCGATGCGAAGCGGCGTGTCGGCCGCGGAGATGGCGTCCATGCTGNNGCGCTCGGCAAACGTCGCACCGCGCACGACGCGCGCGTTGACCGCCACCGCCACGCCGTTATTCGCGACGCCGAGGTCGGCGAGCAGACCGGCAAGCGTCGTGCCCTCGGCGGCGTCGCGCGCGGTCCCGTTGACCGTGATCCTCACGACGCGAGCGCGCTCGGCGGGGCGCCCAGACGTAACGGCGACAGCGGCCGCGCCGCGTCGTCCACTTTGCCTTCCAGCGCATCGGCAAGCGCACGAGCCGTGGCCGGAGCGAGCAACACGCCGTTGCGATGGTGGCCCGCCGCCACGAAATAGCCTTCGAGCGACGTCGCGCCGAGGTAGGGCAAACCGTCGGGCGATGCGGGCCGTAAACCGGCCCACGTTTCGACCAGCGCGAGATCCCGAAGCGCGGGCACGGCGGCCAGCGCCGCATCCAGCAGGGAACGAATGCCGCCCGCGGTCACGCGCACGTCGAAGGCAGCGTCCTCGACCGTGGCCCCGACGAGCAGCCGCCCGTCGTCGCGCGGCACGAGGTACGCGCCGGGCACCCACACCACGCGCCGCATCAACGCGCGCGACATGGCCAGCGCCAACATCTGGCCCTTGACCGGAAAGACGGGCAGGCGCGCCTCCGGCGGCACGCCTGCCAATTCGCCCGCCCACGCACCGGTCGCGTTGACGACCACGCTCGCGGGCACGAAACCGTCGCGACTGCGCACGCCGCGCACGCGTCGCGCGTCGGCCTCGAGCGCGACGTGCCCGCCGCCTGCATCGATGCGCACGCCGCGAGCGGCGCAGGCCGAGGCCAACGCACGCCCGAGACGGCGATTGTCGACCTGACCCTCACCCGCAAAGAGCGCGCCGCCGAGCACGTTCGGGCCGAGCGCAGGCTCCGCGCGGACGACCTCGCGCCGCTCGAGCCAGGCGGCTTCGACTCCCGATTGGCGGGCCGCGTCGACCTGCGCCCGGAGCGCGCTCGCTTCGGTCTCGGTGTAGGCAGCCCGCACGATCCCGTCGATCTTCAGGCGCGCGTCCACGCCGCCCGCTTCGCGCAGTTCCTCGACATACGCCGGATAGAGCGCGAGCGAGCGCGCACAGAACGCCTCGAAGGGCGTGCCCGCCAGGCCCTCGGTATAGGGCGCGAGCATGCCGGCAGCCGCCCACGACGCGGCCCGGCCGGGCTCGCCCGCTTCGAGCACGCGCACCTCGGCGCCGCGCTTAGCCAACTCGTACGCGATGCCGAGGCCGATCAGACCCCCGCCGAGCACAACGATCACGCGCTAGACTTGCGCGCGCGCAGTCGCCAGTCTTGCCGAAGGCGTCAGTGGCCGCCGAACATGGCGACGAGGCGCAAGCCGAACGCGAAGAGCAGCGAGCCGAGGAACACGCAGACGGGCAGCGTGAGCACCCAAGCCAGCAAGATGTTGCGCAGCGTTTGTGCCTGCAAGCCGGAGCGGTTGGCGGCCATCGTGCCCGCGACGCCCGACGAGAGAATGTGCGTGGTGCTGACCGGCAGACCGTAGATGTCGGCGAGTTGGATCGTGCCGTACGCGATCATCTCCGCCGACGCGCCTTGACCGTAGGTGAGATGCGACTTGCCGATGCGCTCGCCGACGGTNNCGCTTCCAGCCGATCATCGTGCCAAAGCCGAGAAACAGCGCGACGGCGACCTTCACCCAGACGGGAATGAAATGCGTCAATTTATCCAACTGCTTCTTATAATCACCGAGCGTCGTCGCCTCGGCCTGATCCGGGATCGCTTTCTTCTTCTGCAACTTGCCGATCGATTCGGAAACCTGATAGACGTCGCTGCGCAGATCCTTGCGGCTCTCCTTGGGCACGTCGTTGAGCGTCGTCTTGCCCTTGAGATACGTCTCGATCTCGCCGTTCTTCTCGGCGAGCGCGGCGAAGACGGCCGGTTCGACCTTGCCGCTCGATTTGAGAAAAGCGTTGAGCGTCTCGGAGGCCTGCGTCGCGTCGACGGGATCTGCGCCCGCAAGTTTCGCGAAGATCGGTGCGGCCGTCGCGCTCGTGCTCGCGAGCGTCGCCACGTGTTTGCTGTCGGTGCTCAGGTCGAGCGCGTAGACGCCGGGGATCACGCCGATCAGGATGAGCATGATCAGCCCCATGCCCTTCTGCCCGTCGTTGGAGCCGTGCGCGAAGCTCACGCCCGTGCACGTCAAGATCAGCAGGGCGCGCACCCACGGCGAGGGCGGCTTGCCCGGATCGGGTTCGGCGAACAGTTCGGGGCGGCGCACGGCGTACTTGAGCAAGAGCAGCATCAGCCCGGCGAACACGAAGCCGATCACCGGCGAAATCAGCAGCGCGGCAACCGTATCCTGGACTTTGCCCCAGTTGACGCCGTCGCCGAATTGATGCCCGGCGGAGATCACCGAGTTGGCCAAGCCGACNNCCGACGATCGAGCCGATCAACGTGTGCGAGCTGGATGCCGGCAAGCCCAGGTACCACGTTCCGAGGTTCCAGATGATCGCCGAGACGAGCAGCGAGAAGACCATCGCGAACCCCGCGCCCGAGCCAACGTTGAGCACCAGCTCGACGGGCAGCAGCGCGAGGATCCCGAAAGCCACCGTCCCCGCGGAGAGCAAGACGCCGGTGAGGTTCCACAGGCCCGACCAAACGACGGCGTAGGCCGGCTTGAGCGAATTCGTGTAGATCACGGTCGCGACGGCGTTGGCCGTATCGTGAAAGCCGTTGACGAATTCGAACCCCAGCGCCAGCGCCAGCGCCAGAATCAGGAACAGCAAACTCTGCAGGGACAAGGAGTCCCCGAACACACTCTCCACCAAGGACCTCCGAACGACGGTTCGGTGATCACCTTACGGTAGAGAGATTATGAAACGTTTAAGACCCCGGCCCGACCTGCCTCAAGGGCCGTAGTAGCAGACCTCCAACGCGTTTCCGTCTGGGTCGTCGAAGAAAACTGCGTAATATTTCGGGCCGTAGATACCGTCGTCCATCTCGATGCCGCTCGCGCCGAGGCCGGGCAGCACGGCCGCGATCCGGTCGACGAAGGCACGGTCCGGTGCGTGCAGCGCGATGCGGGCCCTGCAGGGCGGCGCCGACCGCTCCTCGGTAAAGCCGAACCAATCGCCGTCGGGCGTGTGCTGGTAGCAGGTGAACAACGGCGCTTCTTCCCGCTCGACACCGAACTCGGCAAAGAGCGCGTCGTAGAAGCGGTGGGCTCGGGCCCGATCGCGGACCCGCAGATCGACGTGCGAGAGCAGCCTCACCCGGTCACATGCCCGTGTAGACGGGGCCCTCGCCGCCCTGGGGCGGTACCCACGTGATGATTTGGTAGGGGTCCATGATGTCACACGTCTTGCAGTGCACGCAGTTGCTGAAGTTGATCTGCAGACGGCCGTCCACATTGCCGTCGCCGTTCTGTTTGAAGAGCGGTTCGTAGACCTGTGCCGGACAGAAGTACTGGCACGGGTTGCCGTACTCGACCGTGCAGCGCTCCGCGCAGATGTTCGTGTCGGCCACATGGAGGTGGGCGACCTGATCCTCGTCGTGCATCGTTCCCGAATTGAAGACGTCGGTCAGCTTATCGAAGGTCAGTACGTTGTCGATCTTGGCGCGCGTTTCGAACGCCTTCGGCGCGACCTCGGTGATCTTACGCATCTGGGCGTAGCCTTCTTCACCCTCGAGCCGGTCCTTGATGCCGAAGGCCTTACCGCCCGTGTACATCGAGAGACCCGCGTTGAGCATGCCTGCGAAGAGGCCGCCCTTGAAGCCCTGGTGGAAATTTCGCGCCGTCTTCAGTTCGTCGTAGGCCCACGACTCTTTGAAGCGCGTCTCCACGGCCGACAGCGTCACCGCATCGAACTTGTCGGCCACGACGGCGTCGAACGCCGTCTCGGCCGCGAGCATGCCCGACTTCACCGCGAGGTGAATGCCCTTGAGGCGCATGCCGTTGAGGAAGCCGGCCGAGTCGCCGACGATGAGCAATCCGTCGGCGTAATTCTGCGGCATGGCGTACAGCCCGCCTTCGGGAATGGCCTTGGCGCCGTAGCGCAGCAACTTCGCGCCCTCGAGCATCTTGGCGATGACGGGGTGTTGCTTGTAGCGTTGGAAGTTGTCGTGCGGATCGGTCGTCGGATCGCTGTAGTCGAGACCGGTCACGAGGCCGATGTCGAGCACGTCGCCCGAAAGACCGTAGATGAAGCCGCCGCCGAACGTCTCGTTGGGCAACGGATAGCCGAAGGTGTGGATCACCGAGCCCGCCTGCACGGAACCCGGCGCACACTGCCAGATCTCCTTGATGCCCACCGCGTAGACCATCGGGTCGCGGCCCTGATCGAGGTGGAGTTTTGCGATGGCTTGCTTGGCGAGCGTGCCGCGCGGGCCTTCGGAAAGGATCACGACCTTCGCGAGCAGGTCGGGACCGGGCTCGTAATTCGCTTTGGGCTTGCCGTTGTGGTCGACGCCCTTGTCGCCCACGCGCACGCCGATCACGCGGTCGCCGTCCCAGAGCAATTCTTGGCCCGGGAAGGCCGGGAACACGTCGGCGCCTTCGGCCTCGGCAACGCCGCCCAGCCACTTGGTGAGCTTCTGCAGGCTGGCGACGAACTTGCCCGCGTTCTTCATCATCGGCGGCATCATCGCCGCGGGCACGCCGATCTTGCCGCCCGCGGTGAGGTACCACATCGCATCGGAGGTCACTTCGGATTCGAGCGGCGCCTCCGCGCGCCAGCCGGGAAGCAAGTCGTTGAAGCCCGCCGGATCGACGACGGCGCCCGAGATGCCGTGGTTGCCGATGTCGCCGCCCTTCTCGATCAGCATGACCGAAAGGTCGTCCTTGCCCGCCTCCTTGGCCAGTTGGCGCAGGCGGATAGCGGCGGCGAGACCCGCCGGGCCTCCGCCGACGATGAGGACGTCGACTTCGAGTTGATCGCGTTCAGGCATAGCTTCGGGCGCTTCAATAGGTGCGCCGAAATCTCTTGTGTCCGGTCGTTCGCACGTCGGAAAAGTCTTCCATCGCCGCGAAGGCCCCACCATGAACGTCCGCCTTGCCTACGGTCGCACCGGCCTCGACGTGACGGTGCCCGACGACGCGCTGATCGTCGAACCGGCCGATCCGCCGCCGTGCCCGGACGAACGCGAGGCTTTTCGCGCCGCCGTGCGCGCCCCGATCGGCGCGCCGGCGCTGCGCGAACTGATCGGTTCGCACGAGCGCGTCGTGATCGTCACCTCCGACGTGACCCGAGCGACGCCCAACGAGCGGCTCATCCCGTGGATTCTCGACGAGATCGCCCACGTGCCGGCCGAGCAGATCACGGTACTGATCGGCACGGGCTCGCATCGCGCCACCACGCCGGCCGAGTTGCTCGCGATGTTCGGCGCCGCGACGCTCGCGCGCGTACGCGTCGTCGATCACGACGCGCACGACGAAGCGCAGCAAACCTTCTTGGGCACCACTTCGCTGGGCGCGCGCGCGTTCTTGAATGCCGAGTACGTGGCCGCCGACAAGCGCATCTGCGTGGGCTTCATCGAGCCGCACTTTTACGCCGGCTTCTCGGGCGGCCCCAAAGGCATCATGCCGGGCGTGGCGGGCATCGAGACGGTCAAGTTCTTCCACAATGCGCGCATGATCGGCGACCCGCGCACCACCTGGCTCAACCTCGAGGACAACCCGGTCCAGGCGATGGCTCGCGAGGTCGCGGCGCTCGCGCCGCCCGACTTCCTGGTCAACGTCACACTCGACCGGGAGAAGCGCATCACCGGCTTCTTCTGCGGCGACTATCGCGAGGCGCATCTCCACGGAGCCGCATTCTGCAAACGCCACGCGGCGCAAGCGGTGCCGCATCGCTACGATGTCGTGGTCACCACCAACGGCGGCTATCCGCTGGATCAAAACCTCTATCAGTGCGGAAAGGGCTTGACCGCCGCAGCCTTCATCGTCAAGTCCGGCGGCACGATCGTCATGTGCGCCGAATTGAGCGACGGCCTTCCCGACCACGGTAATTTCAAGGACATCATCCGCGCGCAGAGCACGCCGCACGCGCTACTGGAAATGATCGAGCAGCCCGGATATTCGGTCTACGACCAGTGGGCGGCGCAGAGTCAGGCGCTGGTGCTGCTGCAAGCGCGCGTGAAATTGCGCTCGTCGCTGCCCGCAGCGATCGTCAGCGGCGCGATGCTCGAGCCGGTCGACGACGTCTCGGCGGCGATCCGCGCCGCGCTCGAGGCTGCCGGCCCGGGCGCGACGTGCGCCGTGTTGCCGCTCGGTCCGTACGTGGTGCCCTACGTGGCCGAAGCCGCGCTCGCGTAACGCCCCGCGCCCGAACTCAGGTGCACTCGGCCCAGTAGCGGGTGCTGCCGTCGGCGTCGACGCTGCTCTTGACCACAGCCTCGCCCGTGCAATTGACTTCGGCGGGAACGGGCTTGTCGGGCGCGTCGCTCGAGATTGCGATTCGGCAAGTGCCGAGAACCACTTCATTCCAGCCCGAGGGACGCGGCACCGACTCGACGCAAACTTCGCCGTCCTCAGTGTACACGCGCAGTGCGTCGGCGATGAACTTCAACGTTTCCTACTTTCTGTCTCGGGTAGCGGGGTGGGGACCAACCGGTTTGATCTACGACGCGGCTAGTGCCCGACGCCTCGTTCGGCTGCGAGCGCCGCACGCAACCGTTCGATCGCGGTGACGACCGCGAGGCGATGCATCGCGAGCCGGGATCGCCACGGCAGCAGACGCGGCGTTTCGAACGTCAAGGTTCTGTGCGTCGCGCGCCGGCGCAGCATCCCGGGATTGTACGGCAGCGACTTGCCGAACGCCCGGAACTCGGCGTCGGTTTCGGTGACCACGCGTCCGCGTTCGATGTGCACGAATTGCTCGAGCCCGGGAGGGTAGCCCAGATCGAACCCCGGCCCGAACTCCTCGATGGGAAAGCCGGCTTCCTCGACGGCACGGACGCACTCGGGGCCGATCGGGGACGCGTCGCCCGAATCCGAAAGTTCGTAACAGTAGAAGCCGCCGGCCTCGGGATCTTCGTGCAGATCGAGCGAGAGCGCGAACTGCCGGTCGCGATTTGCGGTGAGGATCGCGCGCGCCTCGGGCGTCGATCCGCCGCCGCCGAAACTGCGGTTGATGTCCAGGCCTTCCGCGTTGGCGCGCGTGCCGGCCGCATAGCCGCTGGGATTGGCGCAGGGCCACAGCCGGTACGCAAACGAGCGGTCGAGCAAGCCGTCGCGCACGAGCGAGAGCAGCGCCCACGGCCCGGCCGGTTCGTCGCCGTGCATGCCGGCCGCAATCGCGATAGCGTGCTGCCCGGCAGGCGACCCACGGTCCGCGGGAATGTCCGCAACGAGCAGCGTGCGCGGTACGCCGACGCAGGCCGCCTCACGGATGCCCGCACCGCTGCCCCGCAAGGCCTTCCAGGCGCGCTCGAGTTCGGCGTAGGTTAAGACGTCGAAGGCGCTACCCAGCCGCCGCACGGCGAACGCCGACGCGCCGCGAGCGCACGAGCGCCGCGAACTCATCGGGTGGCAAAGCTTGCGCGTAGTAGAAGCCCTGCTGCTCGTCGCAGCCCAGCCGCCGCACGAGCGCAGCCTGCGCGGCCGTTTCGACGCCTTCGGCGACCACGCGCAAGCCGAGCGCGTGTCCGAGGCCCACGATCGCCGAGACGATCGCCGCGTCGCCCCGATCCGCGGGCAGATCGCGCACGAAGGTGCGATCGATCTTCAGCGCGTCCACCGGAAAATGTTTGAGGTACGAGAGCGCGCTGTAACCCGTGCCGAAATCGTCGAGCGCGAAGCGCACGCCCAGCGCTTTGACCTCGGCCACCGCGCGTTTGGCGCCGGCGAGATCGTTCATCACCGCGCTCTCGGTGATTTCCAACTCGAGACGATCGGGCGTAAAGCCGCTCTCGGCAAGCGCCTCGCGCACGACCTCGCTCGCGTTGGGATCGAGCAATTGCCGCGCGGACATGTTGATCGCGATGCGACCCGGTTCCGAACCTGCGGCCGACCACTCGCGCATCTGCCGGAGCGCGCGCCGCAGAACCCAACGGCCGAGCGGAACGATCATGCCCGTCTCTTCGCACAACGGAATGAATTCCGCGGGCGGGATCAAGCCGAGCTTCGGATGCGGCCAACGCAACAGCGCCTCGGCGCCCACGATCACGGCGCCCGGGCCGACGATGGGCTGGTAATGCAGCGCGAAGCGTTCGTGCTCGATGGCGGCGCGCAAGTCGGCCTCGAGCGAGAGCCGGTCGACGGCGCGCCGGTGGACGTTCGCGCTGTAGAAACGCAGCCCGTTCCCGCCCGCCGCCTTGGCCCGCGAGAGCGCCGCATCGGCGGCGCGCAGCAGATCTTCGACGCAGTCGCCATCGTCGGGGAAGAGGCTGATGCCTAAGCTGATCGTCGCGTAGAGCGCGCGGCCGTCGAGGTCGAACCGCTGCGCGAAGGCGTCGATCAAGGCTTGCCCCAGGCGCGCGGCATCCACGGCCGAGCCCGCCGCCGGCGCGACGACCACGAATTCGTCGGCGGCGAGGCGCGCGGTGGTGGCGCCCTCGGGCACGAGCGCGGTGATGCGCCGGCCTGCGGATTGCAATAAGCGATCGCCGGCGGCGTGGCCGAGCGTGTCGTTGATGGCCTTGAAGCGGTCGAGGTCGGCGAACGCGACGATCAGGCGCGTCCCGTCGCGCCGCGCGAGCGCGAGTGCCTCCTCGAGCCGCTGTTGCAACAGCCTCCGGTTGGGCAACCCCGTCAACTCGTCGTAATGGGCCTGGCGAATCAGATCCAGCTCGACCCGTTTGCGCGCGCTGATGTCCAGCACCGTGCCGAGCGCGCGCGCGGCGCGACGCTTCCCGTCGCGCGCGAACCGGCCGCGATGTTCGACCCAACGCTCCGCTCCGTCGGCGCCGACCAGCCGCGCGTCGAGCGCAAAAGCGCTCCCGTCGGCGCGGGCTTGCGCGAACGCCGCTTCGAGCGCCGCGCGATCGGCGGGATGCGTAAAACGCACGAGCGAGTCGCCGGCCGGCTCGAACTCGCCGGGCCGCACGCCGCACAGATTGTAGAGTTCGTTCGACCACACGATGCGGCCGCCGGCGAGGTCGTAATCCCAACTGCCGAGGTGCGCGGCTTCCTGCGCCATCGCGAGCGCATCCTCGCTGCGCTGTAGGTCGAGCACCGCCCGGCGTTCGGCGGTCACGTCGAGCGCGACACCCGCGGCGCCGGCGATCGTCTCGCCGTCGCGCAACGGTTCGACGTAGCCGCGAACGGCACGATCCTCGAGTTCCATTTCGAAGAAGACCGCTTCGCCGGAGAGCGCCCGGCGGTTGAGCGTGGGCGCGTCCAGCATCGCGAGCGCGGCGTCGGCCGGCTGGTCGAGCAGGAGCGCGCCGTGGGCCGATTGCAGCGCTCCTTGGGCGTCGACCAGCCAGGCCAGTGCCGGCAAGCGGTCTAGCAAGGGGGCAAGCCGGCCCTCATCGGGCGGGAAGAGGCTTGGGGCTGCCGGTCGAGCGACCTTACGGCGAGCACGCCCTTCGGAAGGGCACATTGGCGACGAGGTTAGCGCGGCATCCGCAAGGGGCATCCTTGCGCTATGTAAAGATTTACTTACACTTTGCAGATGTGAGCCGGGTCAAGACCGGCCGGCGATCGCCACGTCGAGTATCTCTATCGGGTGGGCGGCCGGAAGATCGATGCCCCGCGCGCTCAGCAAAGAGCGAATTTGCAGCGTGCATCCGGGGTTGGCGCTGGCCAGCAATTGCGGAGCGACGCTCGCCACGTTATCGACCTTGCGCCGGCCGATTTCCGCGGCGCTGTCCGGCTCGAGCAGATTGTAGACGCCCGCACTTCCGCAACATTGATCGCCGTCGGGAATTTCGAGCAACTCGAGCCCGGGGATCGAGCACAGCAACGCGCGCGGCGCTTCGCGGATGCCCTGCGCGTGAGCCAAATGACACGCATCGTGATAGGCCACGCGTAGCGGCACCGGGCTACGCGGCGCTTGCGGTTCGACGCCGGCCAAGAATTCGTTGACGTCTTTGACCGATGCCGCAAAGGCTTCGGCCCGCGCGGCGCGCGCGGGGTCGTCGCGCAAGAGTTGTCCGTACTCCTTGAGCGTCGAGCCGCAGCCTGCGGCGTTGATCACGATGGCGTCGAAACGCTCTCCGTCTTCCGGCCACAACCGGTCGAGCAACGCCGCCGCGAAAGCCTTGGCTTCCACGTCGCGACCTGCGTGCAACGAGAGCGCGCCGCAACAGCCTTGGCCCTGCGGCACGGTCACGTCGAAACCCTCGGCCGCGAGCACGCGGGCCGTCGACGCGTTGACGTTGGGGAAGAACACGCGTTGCACGCAACCGGCGACCAGCGCGACGCTGCCGCGCTTTGCGCCGCGCGCGGGCGTAAATGCGGGCAGGCGCGCGCGCAGTTGGGCCAGCGATAACTCGGGCACGAGCGCGTCGAGCTGGGCCATCCGCTTGCCGAACAGGTTGACCGCGCCGCTGTCGCGCGCGAGCTTCTGCAGTCCGCTCTTGCGGAAGAGGTAGAGCAGCGGCGCCAGCAACTTCAGCCGGTCGGGGCGCGGAAAGAGCGAGAACACCAAGTCGCGGAAGCCCGCATCGAGCGGCTCGCGGCGATGCTCGCGCTCCACTTCAGCGCGGGTTTCCTCGATCAGCAGATCGTAGCGCACGCCGGAGGGACACGCCGTGACGCAGGCCATGCAGCCCAAGCAGCGGTCGAAGTGTTCGACGACCGTATCGCTCATCTCGATCGCGCCGTCGTGCAAGCCTTTCATCAAATCGATGCGGCCGCGGGGCGAATCGGCTTCGTAGCCCCACGACTTGTACGTCGGGCACGCGGGCAAACAGAAACCGCAGTGCACGCAGTCGGAGAGGAGTTCGTCGAACGTGCGCAGTTGTTCGTTCATTACAGCCTTCCCAGGAAGCGTCCGCGATTGAAGCGCCGTCCGGGATCGAACCGCTCCTTCAACCTGCGCATGATCGGAAACGATTGCGGCAACGTGCCGTAGGGATCGACGCTGCCCCGCAGCGCCGCATCCATGTCCGCCACCACGAGCGAGCCGCCGAGTGCCTCACATGCCGCGCGCGCGGCTGCGATCGTCGCGACGGCCCGCGAGCCCGCACCGTCGCGCACGAAGCCGCCGAGCAGAAACGTTCCGGTCGTCGGATAGGCGACGCACTCGGCCTCGAAGCAGTCGCCGAGCGGCAAGACCGCATCGCGATGGGTTTCGACGAAGGCGGCCGGCGGAACGCTGATGCGGATGCGCACGGGCCCGCGCGGATGCGCCGCGCCCGCTGCGATGCGCACGCCCTCCGGGCCGGCATCCACGATCTGCGCTCCGGCGGCATTCGCGCTCTCGAGCCAACTCGCGCCCTGCGCGTCGACGCCGGTTTCGAAGCCTTCGAACAACACCGCCAGCGCATAGTGCGAGCCGCCCGGCTCGAGGCGCGCGAACACCGCGGCAGGCTCCAAGCGGCGCGCGATCAGGCTCCGACAGAGCGCGCGAACGCCTTCGGCCGTGAGGCCGCCGGCCTCGTACCAGCGCTCGCGCTCGGGCATGGGATGGAGGCGAAACGTCGCACGCACGATCAAGCCGAGCGAACCGAGCGAACCGACCATGAGCTTGGGCAAATCGAAGCCTGCAACGTTCTTCACGACCTTGCCGCCGCCGCGGGCGAGGGTCCCATCGGCGCGCACGATGGTGATGCCCACGATGAGGTCGCGCAACGTGCCGTACCGCGTGCGCAACGGCCCGAAAGCGTTGGTCGCGAGCAAACCGCCGATGGTCGCGCGCTCGGGCAACGCCGGATCGAGCGCGAGACGCTGGCGCTGCGGCGCGAGCGTCGTCTGCAGGGCGGCAAGCGTCATGCCGGCTTCGACCGACACGACCATGTCCGAGGGCGCATACTCGACCACGCGGTCCAGACGTGTGGTCTCGAGCAACGCGTCGACGCGTTCGGGTTCGTAGCCCAAAGCCAATTCCGTGCCGCCGCCGGCGAAAGCAAACGTCGCGCCGGACTCCGCCCGCTCGCGCACCATCGCCGCCGCTTCGTCGACGCTCGCGGGGGCGAGCCGTTCGCGCAGGTCGTCCGCTTGCGAGGTCAACCGCGCCCGGCCGTTCCGGCGATCTCGGTCTCGTGCGCGACGTACGTGCCGGGACGATCGCCGCAGAGGCGCGGCGTAGGAAAGACTTTGCCCGGATTGAAGGCGACCGCCGGATCGAAGGCACAGCGCACGAAGTTCATCGTCTCCAGGTCGGCTTCGTTGAAGATCTCGCCCATGTAGGCTGCCTTGTCGGCGCCGACGCCGTGTTCGCCCGTGATCGATCCACCGTGGCGCACGCAGATCTTCAAGATCTCGCCCGCAACCTGTTCGGCGGCGTGTTCTTCACCCTCGACGCGCGCATCGAAGAGCACCAGCGGATGCAAATTACCGTCGCCGGCGTGGAAAACGTTGGCCACGCGCAAGCCCGCGCGCGCGCCCGCGGCGGCGATCTCGCGCAGCACGGGCCCGATCTCCGAGCGCGGTATCACGCCGTCTTGGACGTAATAGTTGGGACTGATGCGGCCGACCGCGGCAAAAGCCGATTTGCGCCCCTTCCACATCAACTGCCGCTCGCGCGCATCGCGCGGCGTGCGCACCTCGAGCGCGCCGCTGAGCTGCGCGATTTCCACGGCACGCGTAGCGGTGTGATCCGCCTCGGCGGCAGTGCCGTCGACGTCGATCAAGAGCGCCGCGCCGACGTCGAGCGGCCAGTCGACGCCCGTTGCTTTGACGATCGCCTCGATCGCGAGTCGATCCATCATCTCGACCGCTGCCGGCACGATGCCCGCGGCCACGATGCCCGACACGCAGGCGCCCGCCTCGTCGGTGGAAGGGAAGGTGGCGAAGAACGTGCGCGTCGCCTCGGGCGTGCGCAGGATGCGCACCACGGCCTCGGTTACGATGCCCACGAGGCCTTCGCTGCCGACGAGCACCGCCATCAAGTCGTAGCCCAGCGGGTCGGCGCCCGCCGAGCCGAGTTCGACGATCTCGCCCTCGGCGGTGACGATCGTGGCGCCCACGACGTGGTTGACCGTAAATCCGTACTTGAGACAGTGCGCTCCGCCGGAATTCTCCGCGATGTTGCCGCCGATCGAACAGATGCTCTGCGACGACGGATCGGGCGCATAATAGTAGCCGTCGGCGGCGATGGCGCGCGAGACGTCGAGGTTGATGACGCCGGGCTGCACGCGCATGCGCTGGTTCTCCAGATCGATCGCGAGAATCCGCTTCATGCGCGAGAGCCCGATCACGATGCAGCCCGCGACCGGCAGCGCGCCGCCGGAGAGGCCCGTGCCCGCGCCGCGCGGCACGATCGGCAGACCGTAGCGCCGGGCAACGCGCACGACCGCGGCGGTCTCCTCGGTCGTCGCGGGCAAGACCACCACCCGCGGCCGGACGCGCGTTCCGGTCAAACCGTCGCATTCGTAGGTGCGCAGCTCCCCGGGATCGACGATGCAGTTGGCAGCGCCGACGATGTCGCTCAGTTCCCGCTCGATGCCGGGGCTCGCAGTCGTCACAGTCATGTCGTCGTT
This sequence comes from Vulcanimicrobiota bacterium, assembly GCA_003136655.1. Classification (GTDB taxonomy): domain Bacteria; phylum Vulcanimicrobiota; class Vulcanimicrobiia; order Vulcanimicrobiales; family Vulcanimicrobiaceae; genus Hesperobacter; species Hesperobacter lustricola. The sequence continues at coordinate 1,162 of PLFC01000092.1, read as the reverse complement.
GAGACGCCGCGTTCGACGGTGGGGATGCCGCGGCCTCGACTGCTCGCTTGCTCGCACCCACCTTGACCCGGACCGCGCCTTTCCCTTATCGTGAAGGCCGAAATTGAAGGTTGAAGCGGGCGTCTCTCTGATGCACCGTTCTTTTTTGGGAGGTGTTCCTTGAAGTTTCTTTCTGGGCTCGCCGCGGTTGCCGGCGTTGCCGCACTCGTCGCTGCGGGCGTTCACGGTGCGGTCGCGGCCTCGCACGCAGCGCCGCCCTTCGGCGCGAGCAAAGCTCCGGTTACGGTCAAGGCCGCGAGCGGCGTACAGCCGTTCGTCAAGGCCGGCCACGGGCCGCGTCCGTTCATGCGGCGCGACGAGCAAGGCCCGGGCTGTACCGTGGTCAATCCCTCACAGGTGCTCAGCCAGTCGCTCTACGGCTCGCCGCCGTATTCGGCTGCGGTCGCGGTGACCACGAACGGCGCCACCGTCAACGCGACCAACGTCAATGCCGCAGGCTGCGACTTCGGCATCTACGTCGCGCCCGGCGTCTCCGGCGTCACGGTCACCGGCAACGTCGTCCACGACGCATTTCAAGTCGGCATCATGGTCGATAGCGCTTCGAACGTAAACGTGCGGGGCAATCAGGTTTCGCAAACCGGCTGGCACGATCAGAACGGCTACGATCCCAACGGCGTGCAGACCGGACTCGCGATCTACTATCTCGCCGCATCGGGCGACATCGCCGATAACTTCGTGACGCAGTACCAGAAGAACGGCATCACCGCCAACCTTGCGGCCATCGTCTCGCTGGAGAACAACGTCGCGATCGGTCTGGGCTCGGAATCCAACCCCACGCAGTTCATCGCGCAGAACGGCTACCAAATCTACGAAGCCACGCTGTCGAACGCGACGGGGAACTTCTCCGCCTACAACTTCTACGCCAACCCGAGCTATGCCGCGACGGGCTATCTGCTCTGCGACGCCACCACGCCCGCCGGCAAGATCATCAACAAGTCCGAGTTCTACGGTAAAGCCCCCAACGCCAATACCAGTCAACAGAACAACATCAACATCTACGCAGCCAAGAGCTGCTGACCCAAGCACGGCGCCGGGCGATGCGCAGACGGCTTCCGCTGCTCCGCTTCGCCCGCGCGTCGCTGCTCGCCGGATTCTGCGCGCT
>PLFC01000052.1:1341-17822 GCA_003136655.1 Vulcanimicrobiota bacterium | reverse complement strand
CCGCCCAACGCATTCGAACGTGAGATCCTCGACCCGGATCTTTCCCGCATCGTCGATCCGGCGAGCCGAGCCGTGGCCGCGGCCGAACTCGGCATCGAGCCGGGCGCTATCGCGATCTCGGCGTACGAACTCGTCGACTAGCTGCCTTCAGTCGATCGCGAGCACGACCTTGCCGAACTGCTCGCCTTTGAGCAGGTACTCTGCGGCTTCGGCCACGTCGTCCATCGCAAAGGTGCGATCCACCACGGGCTTGAGCTTTCCGCCTTCGAAGAGCGCGAGCATCGCCGCGAAGTCGGAGGGGCTGCCCATCGAGGTGCCGAGCACGTCGAGGTGCTTCCAGAAGATCGAGAACGGGCGTATCTTCGCGTCGCCGTGCGTTCCGCCGTAGATCACGACGCGCGCGCCGAGCCGTGCGATGTCGATGGCGCGGGATAACGTTTCGCCGCCGGTGGAATCGACGATGAGCGACGGGCCGCCGTCGGTCAGTTTGCGCGCTTCCTTAAACCACTCGGGCGTCGTCTTGTAGTTGATGCCGGCCGCGGCGCCGAGCTTCTTCGCGCGCTCGAGCTTTTCGTCGCTTCCGGACGTAACGACGACTTTGGCGCCGACGTGCACCGCGTAGAGCAGCACGAACGTCTGTACGCCGCTGCCCACGCCGGGCACGAGGACCACGTCGTCTTTGGTGATGCGGCCGCGCGTGAAGGTCGCGCGATACGCCGTTAAGCCCGCGAGCGGAAGCGCCGCGGCCTCGTCGTCGCTCAAACCCGACGGCTTGGCGTACACGTTGGCCGCCGGCACCACGACGTATTGCGCGAAGGTGCCGTCCTGCGGCATGCCCAGGATCGATCCGTTCTTGTTGAGTGTGGCCGGATCGTCGTCCCAGCCGATTTGGGGGTCGATGACGACCGGCGTGCCCACAGGCGGACCGCTGACGTCGGGCCCCAGCGCGGCGACTTCGCCGCATCCGTCGGACCCGAGCGTACGCGGTAACACGATGCCCGGATAGAGATTCTGCGTGATGAAGACGTCGCGACGGTTGAACGCGGCGCGCTTGATGCGCACGAGAATGCCGCCGGGTCCCGGTTCGGGCTGGGCAACGTCTGCGATATGAAGTTTTTCGGGTCCACCGAGTTCGGTGAGGCGTACGGCTTTCATCGTAGACCGCGATACGCGAACGGCGTCAACTCACCTCGTTCGACCAGCGTTCAACCCGCGGCGTAGTTTTGCAGCGGCGTCCAGCGCGCGCCGAAGAACTGGTTCGTCGTCACGCCGTAGGCCGCGGCCAAACGGTCGAGTTGCTCGAAGGTGAGCGCCACGTCACCCGCCTCGAAGGCTTCCAAGGCCTCGTCCTCGATCCCGGCTAGACGCGCCGCGGTTTCGAGGTCGAGGCCGCGCTCGATACGAATGCGCAGCGCCGCCTCACCGGCCTGCCGCAGGCTCGTTTCCGCATCGCTCATACCGATTCAATCTCCGTCCGAGTGAAACGACCTGCTGCAGCCGAGCTACCGATCCTTACTCGACCTCGTTGAGACGCCCGGCGGCCACGTCGAAGACGAACCCGCTCCTGACTAAACGAAGCCGCTAGCCGCGGTCGCGCCTTTCTTGCGGAGTTCGGCTTGGCGTAACTCGACGCGACGGATTTTTCCGGAACGCGTTTTGGGTAGGTCGGCGACGAACTCGATTTCGCGCGGGTACTTGTAGGGCGCGGTGACACGCTTGCAGTGTTCTTGAAGTTCCTTGGCGAGCGCGGGGCTCGCCTCGTAGCCGGGGCGCAACACGACGAACGCCTTGACGATGTTGCCGCGATCGGCATCCGGGCTGCCCACCACCGCCGACTCCTGAACGGCGGGATGTTCGAGCAGCGCGCTCTCGACTTCGAACGGCCCGATGCGATACGCACCGGATGAGATGACGTCGTCGGAGCGGCCGACGAACCAGAAGTAGCCGTCGTCGTCGACTTGCGCGCGATCGCCCGTGAGATACCAGTCGCCGCGGCGCGAACGCTGCGTCTCTTCCTCGTTCTTGTAATAACCGCGGAAGAGCGTCGGCGGATCGCCGCGTACGCCGATGTCGCCGACCTCGCCCGGCTCGCACTCGTTGCCTTCTTCGTCGACGACGGCGACGTCGTGGCCCGGCGTGGGCTTGCCCATCGAGCCGGGTCGCACTTCCATGCCGGGCACGTTGGCCACGAGGAGCGAGTTCTCGGTTTGGCCATAGCCGTCGAGAATCGTCAGGCCGAACGCATCTTTCCAGCGCGCGAGCACTTCGGGATTGAGCGGCTCACCCGCCGAGACGCAGTGGCGCAGCTTCGGTAATTTCCAGCGGCCGCCCAAATCGTCGAGCTTGGCTTCGAGCCGGTACTCGGTCGGCGCCTGACAGAGCACCGTCACCTCGAGATCGCGGATGAGATCCATCCGTTGCGCGGGATCGAAGCCGCCTTCGTGCAGCACGATCGCCGAACCGCACGACCACGGCCCGAGCAACACGTTCCAGAGCGACTTGGCCCAACCGGTACCCGCGGTGCACCACACGAGATCGGCAGGCGTCGCATCGAGCCAGTGCTTCGCTTGTGAACTTTTCGCCTGCGTATAGGCGTGCGCGTGTACCACGCCCTTGGGATCCTTCGTCGTACCGCTCGTGTAGACGATGTACGCCATTTCATCCGAGCGGGTGGGATTGCCGAGGAACTCCGGCGCGTTTCGCAGCAGCGGCTCGAGCGCCGTCCAACCCTCCGCTTCGCCGCCGACGAGCAAATAGCGCGCCACGCCCGGCGCCTGTTCGCGCATCAGGTCGACCTCGGGCTGATTGCTGAGATGCCCGATGACGGTCGTCGCTTCGCTGTGGTTGGCGCGGAAGGCGAGGTCCTTCGCGCGCAATTGCTCGGAGCACGGGATCACCACGGCGCCGAGGCGGTCCAGCGCGATCATCGCGTAAAGCCAAGCCGGAATCTTCGGCAGCAGCACGACGACGCGCTCGCCCTTTTGAATGCCCAGATCGCGCAGCACCGCAGCCCAACGGCGCGTCTCGGCTGCGAGTTCGGGAAAGTTCGACGGGTGCCGCGCGCCGGCCGTGTCGACGAAGAGCAGGCCGAGGCGGTCTTCCTTGCCCAGTTCGTCGACGACGTCGCGGGCAAAGTTGAACTCCGCCGGCACGTCCCAGGAGAAATTTCTTTCCGCAGCCATGGCTGGCCGAATTCACGCGGGCCGGGCGCTTCCCCCGTCGAACGACGGGCCGATGCTGGAACGGATCGTCCGCCGCTCCCGGGTGCGGCTAGGGAAGAGCAAGTTTACCGGCCTGCCCGCCATCTTCATCGGCGTGGCGGCGGTCGTGACCGCGGCCGGCGTGACCGCAGCGATGGGCAAGGCGGCGACGGCTCTGCCCGAGATGGTCCGCGAGACCCGCGAACTGCTCACCGTGCTCAACGGGGGCCGCCGGCCCCGTCTCGGCCCGCCCGGCTAGGTCCGTCGGCTAGGGACGGAGCCCGTGGGCGCGAACCCGCCCGGACGATGATCGACGACGCCTCGATGACCGCCCTGATCCGTCGGCGGATGCCCGACGCCGAGGTTCACATCGTGGACTTGACCGGAACCATGGACCACTTCAATGTGGTCGTACGGTCGAATGCCTTCGCGGGGGTCCCGTTGATGGACCGCCACCGGATGGTCGAAGGCGCGCTGGCCGAAGCGCGCGCGGACGGCCGAATTCACGCACTTTCCATCCGCACCGAAACCCTGGAGCAAACACGATGAGCAACGCAGACGCCCTCCGCCAAGAGATCGATCGAGAGATCGCCGAGAATACGATCCTCGTCTACGGTAAAGGCACGAAGGACATGCCGCGCTGCGGCTTCACGCACGAGACGATTCAGTTCTTTTCACACTTCGGCTACCCGTTCGAAGTGGTCGACGTGCTCGAAAACATGCCCAAGCGCGAAGTGCTGTCGTCGATAACGAATTGGCCCACGCTGCCCAAGGTGTTCATCGCCGGCAAGTTTTACGGGGATACCGACATCCTCGGGCCGATGGCCGAGAACGGCGAACTGCAGACGGTGCTCGAGGAAGCCTTCCCGGGCACGCCGGCGCCGAGCCCCGTCATCAACCTGCACTAAGCGCATTGCTCGAACTCTTCGAACCCGGAAACGAGGCGGCATGGCTCGCCTCGTTTCATTTCGGCGTGGAATTGCGCCCGCGCTATTGCGAACTCGACGGACTGGGGCACGTCAGCAATACCGTCTATCCCGCGTACCTCGAATTCGGGCGCTTGCAGTATTTTATCGCCGCGCGCGATCCCGAAACCGGACCGTTCGCCTTCGCGCACGTGACCGCCGAATTGACGTTACGCTATGTGGCCGCCTGCTTCTACGACGAGCCGCTCATCGTGCGCTCCAAGCTGGTCGGCCTCGGCCGCTCGAGCGCGACGATGGAGCAGGCAATGCTCGGCGCGGGCAACTCGATCCGCGCCCTCTCCCGCGTCGCAATCGTCCGCTCAAACGGCGAGAAAACCGAGCCCTGGACGGCCGCGCAACGCGTAGCACTACAAGCGTTCGAGGGCCGGGACTTTAGCCACTCTTGAAGCGAAGCGGCCTGAAAACGTCGTAGGCGCGCTTTTGCGCACTACTGCGCGGCGGCGGGTTCGCGTTTACGCGGCGGCGGCGCGCCGTGCGGGTCGAGGTACAAGCCGGCCGGCGTGGCCATGAGGTGCGCGATCTCTTCGGGCGAGAGTTCTTGCGAGATGTCGCGCTTCGCGCTGACGATGCAGAAAAATCCGAACGTCGCGTCGCCGCGGTTCACGAACTGATGCGGCTCGAGCGGGCCGACGTAAACCACGTCGTGCTGCCGGATCTCGCGCACGGTTTCGCCGACGATCGCCTGGCCTACGCCGGCGCCCACGATGACGTAATGTTCGTGCTCGTGCTTCTCCAGGCGGGTCACGGCGCCCGGCGGCACCTCGAAGTAGCGCACCTCGAAGCCGGGGCCCGGCTCATCCGCCGACTCTTTGCGCCCGCCGACCAGGGTGTGGCGGACGACCTTGGTGACGTCGCCGGGCACGTAGCCCTCGCGCTCGACGCCTTCCCAGCCCTCAGGCGATTTCGGAACGAACGACCGTTGCATGCGGCCCATTGTACCTGAACCCGGCCCGGCCGTCACGGGCCCAGGTCGCACCCGGGCGTCGAGGAGGCGGGCGAGCGGGCCTGAATTGCCGCCCGATGACCAACTACTGGTTGTTCAAGAGCGAACCGGACGTCTTCGGCTGGGACCGGCTCAAGCGCGAGGGCAAGACCGAGTGGAGCGGCGTGCGCAACTACCAGGCGCGGAACAACATGATCGCCATGAAAGTCGGCGACCTAGGCTTCTTCTACCACTCGAGCACCAAGGAGCCGGGCATCGCGGGCATCGTCAAGGTCGTGCGCGCGGCCTATCCCGACTTCACCGCCCGTCAACGCGGCGGCGAGTATTACGACCCGAAGGCCACAGACGCAAATCCGATCTGGCAGATGGTCGACGTGGCGTACGAGGCCGACATCCCGCGCTACGTGCCTCTCGCCGAACTGCGCGCCGATGCGGAACTGGCGCCGACGATGGTGCTGCTCAAACGCGGCTCGCGTTTATCCGTGCAGCCCGTGCACGTGCGTGAGTGGAAGCACATCCTCGCTCTGGCCAAGCGTCCCGCGCCGAAGCCGCAAACGTGAGCGACTTCGTCGCCCGCTTTGCCGGTTGGGAGGCGCGAACGCGCGAGAGCTTCGCGCGTCAGGGTGCGATGACGCATCTCGGCGCGACGTTGCACGAACTCGCACCGGGCCGCTGCACGATAGCAATTCCGTTCCGGCCCGAACTCTCGCAGCAGCACGGCTACTTCCACGCCGGCATTACCTCAGCCGTCGCCGACTCCGCCGGCGGGTACGCCGGTCTATCGCTGTTCCCGGAGAACAGCGAAGTATTGACCGTCGAGTTCAAGATCAACCTGATCGCGCCGGCCAACGGCGAGGAGTTGCATGCCACGGGCCTCGTCGTGCGCTCGGGCCGCACGCTGACCGTCTGCACTGTCGAAGCGAGCGTCAAGCGCGACGGCCACTGGCACGCCTGCGCAATTCTTCAACAAACGCTGATGCGGGTGGAGAGCTCGTGATGCGAGCCTGAAGTTTGCTCGACTTTTGAGCTTCAGTGCGTTTTGAAGCGCTCCAGCGACGCCGTCTGTGCGCAGAAGAGCGGTTCGCCGTCTTCGGGTAGTCGGCGGACGTAGGTGCCGTCGGAGCGCAGCCAGCGGGCTTTCGTGTTATCGGCGAGCAGCGGCTGGAGCACGTCGTCCCAGATGTGTTGCTGCAAGGCTTTGTCGAGCACGGGCACGGTGATCTCGACGCGACGGTCCAGGTTGCGGCCCATCCAGTCGGCGCTGCCCATGTAGGTCTCGCGGTCGCCGCCGTTTTCGAACACGAAGAAGCGCGAGTGCTCCAAAAAGCGCCCGACGATGCTGCGCACCCGGATCGTCTCGCTGACGCCGGGAATGCCCGGGCGCAGCTCGCACATGCCGCGCACGATCAGTTCGATCGGCACGCCGGCTTGCGACGCGGCGTACAGTTCGCGCACCGTCCGCGCGTCGCTAATAGCGTTGAGCTTCGCGATGATGCGGGCGGGGCGTCCGGCACGCGCATGCTCGGCTTCGCGGCGAATCAGGTTGCGAAAACCGTCGCGCAACGTCGTCGGCGCGACGAGTAGCTTCTCGTACACCATCGCCTTGGAGAAACCGGTCAGGCGGTTGAAGAGGTGCGTAACGTCCGCGCCGATGTCAGGACGGCACGTGAACAGCGAGAAGTCCGTGTAGATGCGCGCGGTCTTCTCGTTATAGTTGCCGGTGCCGATGTGCACGTAGCGCTTGATGCCGTCGGGCTCGTCGCGCACCACCATGATTACCTTGGCGTGCACCTTCATGCCCGGGAAACCGTACACCACGTGCGCGCCGACGAGTTCCAGCGTGCGCGCCCAGTGGATGTTGTTTTCCTCGTCGAACCGCGCCTTGAGTTCGATCAGCGCCGCGACCTGCTTGCCGTTTTCGGCAGCTTGCATCAGGGCTTGCACCACGGGTGACGTCCCCGAGGTGCGATACAGCGTCTGCTTGATGGCGAGCACGTGCGGATCTTCCGCGGCCTGTTGCAAGAATTGCACGACCGGATCGAACGACTCGTAGGGATGCTGCAAGAGCAGATCCCCTTCGCGAATCGCGGCGAAGATATCGGGCTGGCCCACGAGTCGTTTGGGAATCGACGGCGCGAACGGCGCATCGTGCAACTCCGGGCGGTCGAGGTTGACGATCGTCCAGAGGTCGGACGTGCCCAGCATGCCGTCGATTTCGTAGAGGTCGACTTCCGATAGCGAGAGCGCTTCGAGCAGCATGTCGCGCAAGTGCTGCGGCATGTGGGCGTCGACTTCGAGCCGCACCGGCTCGCCGAAGCGGCGCTTGCGCAACTCCGACTCGATCGCGCGCAAGAGATCGTCGGCCTCGTCCTCTTGCAGATCGAGGTCGGCATCGCGCGTGACCCGGAAGAGGTACGACGCCCGGATCTGCATGCCCGGGAAGAGCGAATCGAGGTTATGCCCGATCACGTCCTCGAGCAGCACGTAGTGTTTCTGCTCGCCGGGCGCGTCGAGCGGGACCAGGCGCGAGAGGCTCGGGGGCACCTTGACCCGGGCAAAGTGCATCTCCGGGCCCTCGTCGGTGTCCTCGTACATCTCGACGCCGAGGGATAACGAGAGATTGGAGATATACGGGAACGGATGGCCTTGATCGACCGCAAGCGGCGTCAGCACGGGGAAGACCCGGTCCAAAAACGTCTGCCGCAACTGGACGCGCTGAGGCTCGTCGAGGTCGCCGTAGCGCAGGATGCGGATGCCCTCGCGCTCGAGCGCAGGCAAAAGTTCGCCTTGGAGCAAGCGCATGAAGCGTTCGAGCGAAGAGCGCAGACGATGCGAGATCGCCTGGAGTTGTTCCTCGGGCAGACGGCCGTCGTTGGAGCGCCGTTGCACCTCCGCTGCGATCTGTTGCTTGATCGCGGCCACGCGGATCATGAAATATTCGTCGAGGTTGGTGCTGAAGATCGCCATGAATTTGAGGCGTTCGAGCAGCGGGTTGCGCTCGTCGATCGCCTCTTCGAGCACGCGTTCGTTGAATTCCAGCCACGAAAGTTCGCGGCTGTAATACAGCGACGGGTCGTCGAGCGGAATGGGTGCCTCGGGCGCGCCCTCGAGTGGGGCGGCGCTTTCGGTCGATACCAGCATCTCCCGCACCTTCGCCACGGTGGGCCAAAAGCCCAGGTTCGGGCAGGCTGATGGGCGACCTGGCACTCCACGTCCGCGACCACCTCGTTCTTTCCGGCTGCGCGCTTGCGCTCGCGCTGCTCGCAGGCGTGCCGCTCGGCGCGCTCCTCGCTCGCCTAGGAGCCGGGCGCGAAGTACTGCTCGGCGCGGTCAACGCGGCCCGGGTGGTGCCGAGCCTCGCGGTGTTGGCCGTCATGCTCCCCCTGGTCGGCATCGGCTTCGCGCCCGCGCTCGTGGCGCTCGTGCTGCTGGCCATTCCGCCGATCGCGATCAACACCGACCTCGGCCTGCGCGGGGTGCCGGCTCCGATCGTCGACGCGGCCCGGGGCTTGGGCATGAGCCCCGCGCAGATTCGCTCGCGCGTCGAGTGGCCGCTGGCGCTGCCCGTCGTGTTCGCAGGCGTTCGCACCGCAACGGTCGAGGTGATCGCGAGCGCGACGCTCGCCGCGTTCATCGGCGGCGGCGGCCTCGGCGAATACATCATCAACGGGTTCGCCTCGGGCGACGTGGCGCAGCAGTTAGAAGGCGCGGTTTTGGTCGCGGTGCTGGCCCTCGGCGCCGATGCTCTGCTGGGCCTACTCGAGCGGCGCTTCCAGAGGGCGGATGGTTCGCAACCCGATTGGGGAAGGCAGCCGGGATGAGTACGTTGAGCCGCGGGCGGCTGCTGACGATTACGGGGGCCGGTTTGCTGGCCGGATGCGCGGGCGGCGGGGAAACCGGCGACAAAGTCTCGGTCGGTTCCAAAAACTTCACCGAAGAACTGATCCTCGGCGAGATGTACGCGCAGTTGCTGGAACATCGCGGACTCGAAGTCGACCGCAGGCTCAACCTCGGGGGCACGCAGGTTGCCATGGCCGCACTGCAGCGTGGCGATATCGATCTCTATCCGGAATACACCGGCACTGCGCTGATCACCGTGCTCGAGGAAGCGCCGGGCGGCGACGCGGCAGCAATCTATGCCAAGGTGAAGGACGCCTATCAGAGCCGCTACGCGCTCACCTGGCTCAAACCCGCACCGATGAACGACACGCAGGCGCTCGCCACCACACGAGCGATCGCACAGAAATACGATCTGCGCACGCTCAGCGACGTGAGCCGCGCGGCGCCGCATCTGCGACTCGGCTCGATTCCGGAATTCACCAAACGTGAAGACGGCCTTCCCGGTTTGCAGCGCGTCTACGGCGGTTTCCAATTCGCGCAGGTGCGCCTCTTCGATATCGGCTTGAAGTATCAGGCACTGTTGCGCGGTCAAGTCGACGTGGTGGTTGCCTTCGGCACCGACGGGCAGATCGTCGCCGACAAACTCGTCGTCTTCCAAGACGACAAGCACTTCTGGCCGGCGTATCAAGTCGCGCCAGTCGTGCGCGATGCAACGCTGAAACGGTTGCCCCAAATCGCTCCGACGCTCGACGCGCTCGCGCCGCTGCTCACCGACGATGCGATGCGTTCGCTCAACTTCGCCGTCGACGGCGCAAAGCGCGAACCCGCGGATGTGGCGCGCGAGTTCTTGAGCGCGCACAAGCTCCTCTAAGATGGAGAAACCGGGGGGCGCCTCGCTGCGTTTGCACGGCGTCACCGTTCGTTATCGCGGCCGCGCGGCCGTCGACGGCGTCGATCTCGACGTTGCGGCAGGCGAATTCATCGTGTTGCTCGGGCCCTCGGGATCGGGCAAGAGCACGCTGCTGCGCACGATCAACCGGCTCGTGCTTCCCGATGCGGGCACGATCGAGATCGACGGCCGCGACGCCGCCGCCGAACCGCCCGAAGCGTTGCGACGCGGCATCGGCTACGCGATCCAGGCCGTCGGGCTCTTTCCGCACTTGAGCGTCGCGCGTAATATCGCGGTGGTGCCCGAGTTGCTGGGTTGGGGGCAAGCGCGGATCGCGGCACGCGTCGAGGCGTTGCTCGCGCTCGTGCGCCTCGACCCGGCCCGGTATCGCGACCGGTATCCGCGCGAACTCTCGGGCGGGGAACAACAGCGCGTCGGGGTCGCCCGCGCGCTCGCCGCGGAGCCGCGCCTGCTCTTGATGGACGAGCCTTTCGGCGCGGTCGATGCCATCGTTCGCGCCGACTTGCAGGAGGAGACGCTGCGCATCCACCGGATGCTCGGCACGACGATCCTCTTCGTAACGCACGACGTCGACGAGGCGCTGCGTCTGGCCGACCGCATCGTCGTCTTGAAAGACGGTTGCATCGAGCAGGTCGGCTCGCCGCTGAACGTGCTGGCCAATCCCGCCACCGATTACGTGGCCGCGCTGCTCGACAGCAAGGACGCGGTGCGCCGCCTGCAGTTGCTCAACGCCCGCGATGCGTTGCGGAGCGCCACCGCTCGGCCCGAAATGGCCAAGGGCGACGATTGGCCGCGCGTAACACCGCAGGCGACGTTGCGCGAGGTGCTGTCCGTCTTGCTCGGCGGCGCGTCGCGCACGATGGTTGCGAACGACGACGAGGTTCTCGGCTCCCTGTCGTTCGACGACGTGCGCGCCGCGCTCGCACGTACGGAAGGTTGACGCGCATGGATTACTTGCTGCAACATCCCGGCACCGTGGCCTGGCGCACGCTGCAGCACATCGAGCTGGTAGCAGCGGCGCTGGCGATCGCGTGCGCGATCGCGTTTCCGCTCGGCGTCGTCGTGGCGCGCAAGCGGCGCATCGGCGGCATCATCCTGGCCGCGCTCAACGCGATCTACACGATTCCGAGTTTGGCGCTCTTTGCCTTGCTGATCCCGTTACTCGGCATCGGCACCTGGACGGCGCTCGTCGCGCTCGTGCTCTACGCGCAGATGCTGCTGGTGCGCAATGTCGCGGTCGGGCTGCGCGGCGTCTCGCCCGCGCTGATCGATGCGGCGCGCGGCTTGGGCATGTCGGCGGCCCAAATCTTCTGGCGGGTCGAGGTGCCGCAAGCGCTGCCCGTCATCGTCGGCGGCGTGCGCCTAGCCTCGATCGCGCTGATCTCACTCGCAACGCTGGCTAGTTGGATCGATGCAGGCGGCCTCGGGGCGCTCGTGCTCTACGGTCTCCAACACGACGACCCATCGCGCGCGGTCGCCGGCGCGCTGGCTGCTGCGGTGCTCGCAATCGTCGCGGACGTCGGCCTGCGCCGTCTGCAGCATCGCTGGGAATGATCTCCCTGAGCTCTGCTCAGTGACTACAGGTTCGCAACAGCGATAACAGCAGCACGACCGACACCAAGATCTGCATCGTGCGCGCGGCCGTCCTCCGGGCCTTCGTCGCCGCAGCGGGGTCGAGGGGCGGCTCGTTCCAGGTCGCTTCCGCTTCGCCGTAGAGGCCCGCCGTGGTCGTCAGCACGGATCCGCGGTCGGTCACTGGAATCCCGGCCGCAGAGGCGATCGCCCCGGCGATTTCGTCGAGCGGCATTTGCCCGATCGAGCCGACGTTGTTGCTGAACAGGCCGATTCGCTCGCCGTTCGTCGTTACCAGGGAGAGCGAATTCCGGACCGTCGTGAATCCGTACTTCCGCACGATTTCTTCACGCTTCTCCACCGAGCGGATCTGGTTCACCGGTAGGTGCAGACTGCGAAAGCTCGGCACGAACGGGCGTTTGGGCGGAGCGATCAGTTCGGCATCGAGGGTCGAACCGTCGAGGCTGATCCGCGCGCGCACGACCGCGATAAATCCGACGGCCATGAAAAGCCCGAGGGCCGCCATCGGTACACCGAGCACGAAGAAGAATACGATGAGGCCTGCAGCGTTGGGCCCCAGCACGAACGGCGCCGCGAAGAAGAACGCGGCCAGCCCGAGGATGAGGACGACGATCGCTGCGAATCCCAAACGTGCGCCTATGCCGTATCGCCAGGTTTTCGCCGCGCTCGCATGGCTGAGGTTTGCCGTCACGTCGATGCTTGCTCCGTATCGTCCAGTGCTCGTGCCAGCATAACGGCTGCGGGCGCGCGAGGGCATGGGGGGTAACCCTACTCGCGCGAATGAGAGTGGGCCGACGGGGCTGCGAGCTGAGCCGTCAGGGCGGCCCCCACCCCAGCGGCAGTCGAGCAGTCGGCGGTTTTCATGGCGCAGGTCCGTATCAGTACGGAGGCGCTCGAGTCGCGGTACGTGGACATAAAACCGACCGCCTTGACTTTTTTCTAGGACGGCGGTACGCTCTCGGGACGATGAGTGCACGGTCGACCCGGCGCCCAGGCCCGACCAAGGGCGAACGCACGCGCCGGCGGATCGTCGAGAAGGCCGCCGTGCTCTTCAACACGCGCGGCACGACGGGCGCCTCCATGGCCGACGTCACCGAAGCCAGCGGCCTCGAAAAGGGCGGCGTCTACAACCATTTCCCGTCGAAGGACGCTCTGGTTCTCGAGGCTTTCGACTACGCCGCCGGGCTCGTGCGCGGCAGGCTCGATGCGGCCGCAGAACGCCAGTCGAACCCGCTCGACCGGCTCAAGGCGATTCTCGACGTCTATCGCGAGATCGCGCTCGATCCGCCGCTTCCCGGAGGCTGCCCGCTGCTCAACGCGGCGATCGAGGCCGACGACGCCAACCCGGCGCTGCGCGAACGCGTTCGCGATGCGTTCTCGTCGTGGCGGCGGCGGATCGCGCGCGCCGTCGACGAGACGGTCGAAGCCGGCGAACTCCAACCGATCGACGGCAAAGCCTTCGCCTCGACGGCGATTGCCGCGCTCGAGGGCGGCGTGATGCTTTCACGCACCTTTGGGGACCGGCGCCACATCAAAGCCGTTGTCGAGCACTTGCATCAGTGGCTCGACGAACGGGCACGTCCCGCGCGGGGTTAGCCGTGGCTCTTTCCGTCGCAAAAAAACCGACCGATATCTGTTTTCCAGAGCGCGCCCGTTTCGGTGATCGAGTACGGCGGCCGCCGCACGCTGATCGTCATCGGCATCATGATGGCCGCGCTGCTGCAAACGCTCGACGCCACGATCGTCAACGTGGCGCTGCCGACCATCGAAGGCAACGTGGGCGCGTCGATCGACGACGGCATCTGGATCGTCACGGGTTACATCATCTCCAACGTGATCGCGATTCCGCTCGCGCCATATTTTCTCCAGCGGTTCGGGCGGCGGCAGTACTTCGCGACCTGCATCATCGGGTTCACCGTCGCGTCGTTCTTATGCGGCAGCGCGCACACGCTCTCGGAACTCGTCTTCTACCGGATCGTACAAGGCGCGTTCGGCGGCGGCCTCATCTCCACGTCGCAAATCATCCTGCGCGAGACGTTTCCGCCGAGCAAGGTCGGCACGAGCGCCGCGCTCTTCGCCATCGCGCTCACGGCCGGTCCGGCACTGGGCCCAACGCTCGGCGGAATCCTGACCGACAACCTCTCCTGGCAGTGGGTCTTCTACATCAACCTCGTGCCGGGCACGATCGCGGCCGTCATCGTGCTGACGATGCTGCGCAACCCCACGGCCCCGCGTACGTTGCCTTTCGACGCACCTGGTCTTGCGCTGCTCGCGATCGCGCTGGGCTCGATGCAGTACGTGCTCGACGAGGGCGAGCGCCGCGATTGGTTTTCCGACGGCGGCATCGTGTTGTTCACCACGACGTTCGTCGTGGGCCTCGCCGGCTTCATCGCCTGGGAACTGTACGGCTCGAAGAATCCCATCGTCGACCTGCGCGTCTTCCGCTACCGTACCGTCCGGGCCGGCACCGTGCTCGCGATCATGATGGGCATGATCATCTTCGGACCGGTCGTGATGCTGCCGCAGTACGTCCAAAACATTCTCGGCTTCACCTCGACGGGAAGCGGACTCTTGCTGTTGATGCGCGCCGCACCCGTCATCTTGCTGACGCCGCTGGTGGCACGTGCGGCGACGCGCCTCGACGCCCGTATTCTGCTCGGTGCGGGTTTCACGATCAGCGGCCTGAGTTTCTACCTGATCTCGCAGCGCATGACGCCGGGCAGCGACTTCGACGCGTTCGTGGGCGTGCTCGCTTTTAGCGGGATCGGCCAGTCGATGCTGCTCGTGCCGTTGCTCGTCGGCGTGCTCGGCAGCGTTCAGTTGCCCGACATGCCCAAGGTCAGCTCGTTCATCAGCCTTTCGGTGCAGTTGGGCGGCTCGATCGCGAGCACGATGCTCGTGACCGTGCTCGATCGCCGGACGTACTTCCACTCCGACGTTTACCGCTCGGCGATAACGCTCAGCAACCCGTACCTGAACGATCCGACGCATCGACCCGGCACCCTAGCGGGACTAGCGCGTCTGGTCAGCCTGCAAGCGACGAACGCCGGCTTCGCGGATGCGATCTTCGCGCTCGTACCTGTGGCGTTCGTCGCGGTGGCAATTGCCCTGACGCTGCGCAAAGCAAACAAGAAAGAACCCTCGCCGGCAAAATGACGGCGAGGGCTCCTTGCGCGTATTCGCTGCTCGGCTTAGCGCATCGGGGTGCCGGCGGCGAGCGTCGCGCGCTCGACGGCCTGCACGGCCTTGGCGATCGAGGCGGTGGTCGTTGCGTCGTACGCCTCGCGACCCGTCGAACACACCGGCGCGGAGAAGCCGATCGAGCCGACGTAGGGCAACGACGGTCCGGTCGAGCCGTTGAACGAACATGTGAGCGCTTCGCTGCGCGAGTCGGACTCGTAGTGCGTCACGTACACGACGGTCTTCACCTGAGCGTCGTCGCTTGCGACTTGGCCGATCGAGCCGTCTCGCGGAGCGTCGGCAACCAGGACGATCGGGCCGCCGATCGTGTGCAGGAAGCTCTCGACGCTGAGCGTGTCGGCGGCATCGCCGGTCAATGGTTGAGGTGCCGAGACGACGGTGAAGCCGTTGCCGCGCAAGCGGCCCACGACGCCGTTGAGGTTCGCGTCGTCATTGTTCGCGCTACGGACGACGACGATGGTGGGCGCGGAACTGTTGCCCGCATTGGTTTCGGCGGAGGCGATTGCGGCGGGTTGGGCTGCGATCGCTGCTCCCGCCAGGCTGCCGGCGACGATCAGCGCGCCGAGCTTGGCTTGCGTTTTTGCGATCAGTGACATCTGTTGAAAACTCTCTTTCGGTTGGCCGCCGACCGGCGTGGTGTTGGAAGGTGGCGGCTGCAGGAGTATTCTCCCACAAAAGAGGTTAGACGTCCAATATCTCATATATCACTTTTCGAGACGTCATACGTCTAGACGAGAAGAAAGAAAATTCCATGCTCGAACTACGACATTTGCGCTACTTCATCGCCGTAGCCGATCACCTCAATTTCAGCCGTGCGGCCGAAGCGCTCGAGACTGCGCAGCCCTCATTGAGTCAACAGATTCGCCAATTGGAAGCGGAAGTCGGCGTGGAACTTTTCTCGCGCGACAAGCGTCAAATCGCGCTAACGCCTGCGGGAGAAGCGTTCCTGATCGACGCGCGCGCGTTGCTCACGCACGTCGAAACTGCGGTCGAACACGCGCGCCAAGCCGAGCGAGGACTACGCGGGGAGTTGCGCATCGGCTATACGCCCGCCGCAATGCTGACGCTGCTGCCGCAAGCCATTCGCGCATTCCGCATCGGTCGCCCCGACGTGCGCATCACGCTCGCCGCGCTGACGCCGATCGCGCTCATCGAAGCGCTACGCCGTCGTGAGATCGATGCCGGCGTGCTGCTCGAACGCCGCGACGCGGGCCGCCTGGCGGGCCTCGATGCGCGCCGGATCGGCAAGCTTCCCTTCGCGGCAGCCGTGCCGCTTTCGCACCGCCTCGCCGAGCGTCGCACGATCCGGCTCGAAGACATCGGTACCGATACGCTGATCCTCTACGCCCGCCGCCTCGCCGATATTTACGACGTGGTGATGAACCTCTGCCGCGAACGTGGTTTCACGCCGGCCCGCGTCGCCGAAGTCGACGAGGTCGACGCGGTATTGGGTCTTGTCGCTGCCGGCGAAGGCATCTCGATTGGCCCGCGCATGTTCGCCAAAGCCAACTTCCCCGGCATCGTCTTCCCAGCAATCACCCCGGCACCGACGCCCTTCTGCCTGGTGGTCGCCCGCAACCCCGAAGCCCGCTCACGATTAGCCGAAGCCTTCGTGACGACGTGTGTGCGGACCAACGCTGCCGACGCGACCTAACGCGACGATCCGACTATGCAAGAAGATAACACTGCATCACTGACCCGAAATACGCCCTTGATCCAGCCGTGATCGCAAACCACGACTCGGATATGAGTCCTCTCTTTGGAGTTGGCCAACAGCGCTGGCCGCGGTTGATTGGACACGATTTCGC
>PLFC01000052.1:0-1256 GCA_003136655.1 Vulcanimicrobiota bacterium | reverse complement strand
CGTTGTCGCGCCATGCGCCCTTGCCGTCCATGCTGATCGCTATTCCGTGCTTCTTGAGCAGCCCGGTGAAGTCGTGATCGGTAAACTGCGAGCCTTGGTCCGTATTGAAGATCAGCGGTATCCCGTAGTACTCGATCGCTTCCTCCACGGCGTCGATGCAGTAGTCCGTCGTCATGGTATTGGAAAGGCGCCACGCAAGGACCCGGCGCGTTGCCCAGTCGAGTACGGCGAAGAGGTACAGGAAGCCGTTTGCCATCGGTATATACGAGATTTCCGCGCACCAAACGTGGTTGGGCCGCTTGATCGGGAGATCGCGCAGGAGGTACGGATAGACAGGGTGAGCCGGATTTCGCTTGGTCGTGCGCTTCTTGCAGTACAAGGCTTCGATGCCCATGAGCCGCATGAGCGAGGCGACGTGCCTGCGCCCCACTTTGTATCCCAGTCTTTTCAGCACGTCGCGCAGCATACGAGCGCCCAAGGTAGGACGCTCCATGTGGACTTCGTCGATGATCCGCATCAGAGTGAGATCCGCAGCAGAAATGGGCTTGGGCTCGTAGTAGAACGAATACCGGGCGATGCCCAGGAGTTCGACTTGGTGCGAGATCGGCAAAGCGTGTTCGGGGTCAATCATCGCTTTGCGCTCGGCCCGTCGATGCGTCCGAGCGCGCGTTCTAAAAAATCGTTCTCCAGCGTCAGCTGGCCGATCTTGGCGTGCAATTCTTTGATATCCGGAGCCGCCTCCTTGGCCGGCGCCGCTCCGTCGAAGACATGCGCGGACTGCTCGAGAAGCTGCGCCTTCCACTGCACGATGGAGTTGGGGTGAACGTCGAAGCGTTTTGCAAGCTCGGCGATCGTCTGATCGCCCTTGATCGCGGCGATGGCCACTTTGGCCTTGAACGCCGGTGTGTGATTCCGGCGGGACCGTCTCTTCACGATGACTCCTCCACGCGGGCCTTTTCGACCCGCAGCGGGCAAAATCATCACATAGGGACCTGTCCGATTAGCCTAGGCCAGCTCTGACATCTCGCAGCCCTGGAGCGCGAATGAAACAACTGCAAAGAAAAGGATATTTAGCGCACAGTCCTTCAGCATACTTCTGCCTCCTCGGCGGCCACTTCGTAATGTACCACCCGCGGCCACTTCAAAGTGTACCAGCCCGAGCGGAGTGAAGTTTAGACTCCTCCCTTTTCCTCATCTGGGTTCTTAGCCTGCCGGCGGCGGCCGCTCTTTGAGGACTCGTGGAGGCGGTAGCTCTT
>PLFC01000016.1 GCA_003136655.1 Vulcanimicrobiota bacterium | reverse complement strand
GCGGGTCTTTCTCTATTTTCTGTATGAAAACGCACGGAGTCCGCTTCCGTGTCGCGGCTCACGAACGGGCGACGACGTGCGTTACCAACGTGTTGTTCCATCTTTTCTGCGTGATACTGGTAACGAACGAACTGCTCGCATCGAAAGGCAGTGGGTTCCCTGGAGTTGCTCGCGCGGCTCGAACGGTTCAGCGTCTGCGCCCGTCACTGCGTGGCGGGCCACAAGATAAATAAGGAAGTCCATAATGTCCAACGTAAGAGGACACATCGTACCGGCGCTCGCTGCCATCGCGGTCGCAGCTCTGCCGCTTGCCTCAATCGCTCGACCCTTAGCAGTGTTTCCGTCGTCGCCTTCGGTGTGTAACAACTCCGCGATCAAACTCGGCCCCGCGCTCTCGCCCTTCGCGGCGCTCGCCGGCACGACGATCACCAACGTGGGCGCTACGGTCGTCAACCGTTCGCCGGACGTCAGCTCCGGCACGACGCCGCTGGCAGCGAGCGACCTGATCGGCGTCTGGCCGGGAACCGCCATCACGGGCTTCTACCCGCCGGGTATCGATGAAGGCGGCTTTCGCGACATCTACGCCGCCGGCTTCGATACCAACCGTGCCGTTCCGCAGGCGGCCCAAGGCGCGCTGAATGCCGCCTATACCATCGCCGCAGGCATCGCGCCCACGGCACTCGTCGCCGGCGACCTTTCCGAAGTCGCGTTGCCTGGTTATCCGACGGGAACCTTACCGCCGGGCGTGTACAAATCGAACTCGACGCTGGGCATCATGAGCGGCAATCTGACGCTCGACGGCCGGCAAGGCAATTCGCGAGGCCGTGGCTCCTACAATACGCCGCCGCCGGTGTTCGTCTTCGAAATAGCGTCCTCGCTGACGACGACGTATAACGCCGGTGCGGGCGGCAACATCATCCTGACCAACGGCGCCACGCCCTGCGACATCTATTGGCAGGTCGGCGACTCGGCGACGCTCGGCGGCGCGACCTTCTACGGTAACGTCTTCGCGTACACGTCGATCACGCTCGGCGCATCGACCTTTACGGGCCGCGCGCTGGCGCTGAACGGCGCGATCACGATGCCCGCCGCGAGCGGCTCGCTGATCACCAATCCCGGCGGCCGATAACGCCGCGCGCCGAGAGCCGGGCCCTCGCGTAGCAGGCTGGGCCGGCCTCTCGGCGGATATAGTGTCGACATGGATGCCGATGTCGTCGTGATCGGAGCGGGCGCTGCGGGACTTTCCGCGGCGCTTTGGCTTGCCGAGCGTTCCGCCCGCGTGATCGTGCTCGAAGGGCGCGACCGCGTGGGCGGCCGCGTGCTCTGGCAAACCGTCGGCTCCGTCGACACGCCCGCTGAGTTGGGCGCCGAGTACATCCACGGCGCAGCACCCGAAACCGCCTCGTACATGCGCGCGGCGCATCTCGAACGCGTCGAGGTCGAGGGCGATTCCTGGGCCGCCGACGCGTCGGGCGCGTTGCGGCAGATCGACGACGCAGACTTTCTTTCCAACGATATTTTCCAACGCGTCCGCTCCCTGCCGCAAGACGAGAGCGTGCACGCATTTCTCGCGCGCTTCGAGAGCGATCCCGCCACGCGCGATGCCGCGCACCGCGCGCGCGCCTTCGTCGAAGGGTTCGAAGCGGCCGATCCGGCGCTTGCGAGCGCGCGCGCGATCGCCGAGGAGCTCCGCTCGGGTGTGGATTCGACGACCTCACGCCCGGTTGGCAGCTATGCGCCGCTCTTCGCCTATCTGCACGAGCGCTGCGTTGCGGCCGGCGTCGACCTGCGCCTCCATGCAACGGTGGAACGCGTGCATTGGGGCGACGGTGGCGTGCGGATCGATGTGCCGCCCGCGACGCTCCGGGCGCGTTGCGCGATCGTGACCGTGCCGGTCGGGGTGCTGCAGCAGCGTCCGGGCGCCGTGCCCTTCTCGTTTGCGCCGCCGTTGCCGGCGGAGAAGCAGGCCGCGCTGCGCGGGCTCGAGATGGGTCACGCGGCGCGCGTGACGCTGGCCTTCCGCACGCCGTTTTGGGAGACGATCGCCGGCGGCCGCTACCGCGACGCCGCGTTCTTCCGCCGTGAGGGCGGCACGTACAACGCTTTTTGGGCCCAAATGCCGCTGCGCGACCGTACGATCGTGGCTTGGGCCGGCGGCCCGCGCGCGAGCGCACTCGCGGGCGTCCCCGCGTCGGAGCGCATCGAACGCGCGCTCGAGGAGTTCGGCACGATGCTCGGCGAGCGCGACCTCGCGCGGCGCGAATGCGAAGGCGGCGTGACCCACGACTGGTCGGCCGATCCCTTCGCGCGCGGCGCCTACAGCTACGTGACCACCGGCGGCGGCGACGCGCGCGCCGCGCTCGCGGCCCCCGTCGGCAACGTGCTTTTCTTCGCGGGCGAAGCGACGGCGACCGACGGCCAAGGCGGAACCGTCAGCGGCGGCTTCGGCAGCGGTCTGCGCGCCGCGCGCGAAGCCGCGCACGCGCTCGAGACGGGAGCCGCTGCACTGCGAAAGGCGCACTAGCGTTGCGCGAGATCCCGGACCTGCTTGCATCGTGGAACGGCTTCTACGCGATGATCGGCTCGTCGGCTGCGGCGCTGACCGGCTTGATGTTCGTGGTGATCTCGCTCGCCCGCACCGCGACGAGCAACGCGTCCGAAGACGGCGTCTCGACCTTCAGTTCGCCGACCGTCGTGCACTTCTCGTTTGCGCTGTTCGCGGCCGCGGTCGTCGCCGCACCGTTTCGCTCCCTCGGTTCGATCGAGGTAATTCTGGGAATTGCCGGTGCCTGGGGCGTGTACTACGTAACGCGCACGGCCCTGCGCGCGCGGCGTATGGGCGGCTATAAGCCCGACGCCGACGACTGGATCTGGCACGTCGGGTTACCCCTCCTCGCGTACGCCACCGTGTTCGGCGCGGCACTGGCCTTGCAGGTTGCGCCTGCGCGCGCGCTCTTCGCGCTTGCCGCAGGCGTCACGCTCCTGATCTTCATCGGCATCCACAATGCCTGGGACGTGGTGACTTTTCTGGCAACAGGCAAAGCCGAAGCGATACCCGATAAGCCGGAAGAGCCGGCTCCGCGCCTGCCCGAGCCAAAACTTAACAATTAAACAGCCTTCTCCCGGCGGAATCTGCCCAAAGGACCCAATCGTTTTTCCCACTTCGTTCGTCTATAGTACCGTGTCGCAGCGGAACGTGCCGAATTTACCGTGTCCAAAGTGCGGACATGCAGCGAGTTTTCACATGCAGATCAAGTACCGGGGCC
Source organism: Vulcanimicrobiota bacterium (assembly GCA_003136655.1). Taxonomy (GTDB): domain Bacteria; phylum Vulcanimicrobiota; class Vulcanimicrobiia; order Vulcanimicrobiales; family Vulcanimicrobiaceae; genus Hesperobacter; species Hesperobacter lustricola. The sequence goes on along the minus strand of PLFC01000016.1, from coordinate 1,036 downwards.
GTTACTACATATGCCACGCATCGCGCTATTCGGATTCGCGCGAGGCCGCCGAACTCGCCGTCGACGACGAAGCCTGGTGCAAATGCGCGCTCACGCGCGAAGAGCGCGCGCCCTTAGTAGAATGGGACTAGGCGCGTAATCTCATTTCGGCAAGCGGCCGCACTTGGCCGTGCCGCCGGTGGTGCCGTCGCTCGTGCTCGTGCTCGGCCACACGCCCACGCAGAACGCATCGCTCGGGTTGACGAACCAGTTGTTGGAACCGTACGAGCTGCCGAAGCCCGACATCACGATCTGCGTGTCGCTCCAACTGACGTAGCCCATCGTGACGCCGTCGCATTCGTACGAGCCGCAGAAGCCCGCATTCCAGCGTTCGCCGCCGGTGCCGGTCGACGCGTTGTTGACGTCGCTGAAGACGAAGAAGGGCGAATTGCCGTTCTGGCCCACACCCGAGGGCGCCGAGCCGAAGCCGCTTCCGTTGACCGTCACCGTCAGCGCCGCGCCCGAGCCCGAAATCTTGATCGAGGTGATCTTGGGCAGGCCTTTTTCCCTGGGCACGACGCCGCCCCACGCGCCGGCGTTGCCGACGCTATCGCTGTAGACGTCGATCTCGAGCGCATCGCCGGGGTTCACGGTCAGGTTCGGAAGTGAAATCGACGTGTTCGTCCACGACGCAACGTTGATGACTTCCGGCACGCCCTCGACCGCGAGGTCGAGCACCTGCACTTCGATCGGCGTACATTGGTTACACGGAACGTCGACGGGGGCCGTGCCGAAGTTCGAGCCGTTGAGGGTCACGTTGATGCCGGCCGAGCCGCCGCTAAACTCGACGTTGTCGATCTTCGGAAGTGGCTCGGCCTTGCCGGGGAACACGATGCCGCCGAATCGCGGCAGCGTCGTCGCAGCGCCTGCGGGTGCGGCGGCCGCCAGCATAACGGCCGCGCAACAGGCGGCGCTCAGGATTGCACTGGGTTGAAGTTGACGCATGACCGGTGTCCTCCACTGACGGCGGCGATGGCAACTGGGCCAAACTCGGGAC
>PLFC01000037.1 GCA_003136655.1 Vulcanimicrobiota bacterium | reverse complement strand
CGGCTTAACCGCCGTGCCCGCTTTTGACGACTTCGAGCGCCTCGGCCGCGTAGCGCTTGCGCCGATGGCCGGCTTCGGACCCATGCAGAAACTCGACCTCGATCTGCGAATCCGGATGCACGGCGGTAACGACCGCTTCCTCGTCCTCATCCCGCACGACCACGTGATCGCCTACATGAATCATTACTGCCTCCACTCGTCCGTAGGGTTCTACGAAACCCGTTTTCTATGCCGGTACCGAGTTGTCCGACACGGAGAGAGCTTCCCGCTCCACGGCCTCGATGCCCAAGAGACTCCCCGAGACCAAGTGTCGTGCGAGATCGTCGGGCGAGAGTTGCTCGCGCAGCGACGTCATCAGCAGATCGTAGCTGAATCGGCTCAACCGATCGCGTCGAAATCCCTCATTCTCGTACCACGCATCGACGAAGCCGATGAGGCGCGCCGCCGGCACCGGCTTTTCCAGGATCGCAGATGCCGCGGCGATCAACTCGACGGCGACGTACCAGGTCAACAACTTCGCCGGGTCGCGAAGCATCTGGAGCGCTGCGACGGCTTCTTCTCGAGCGACGTCCGGCTTTTCCAGCGCTAAGGCATAACACGCTGCGATGGTGCGCGCCTCGGCGAGATTGAGACTGCGAACCTGCTTTTGCAACTCGGTCTGAATGCCATCCGCGATGATCGCCGCCGCGAGGTCGGGATTCCCGTCGAAAAACTCTATCTGCGACCGGATGATGACGCACGGAAAACGCGCGGCTTCGATATCCTTCGCCTGCACGATCCTGAGACTTTCGGCAAGCCTCTCCCGCGCCTCCGTCAAGCGGCCGCTTATGGCCATGAGTTGAGCGCTCCAGAGGAGCGCGACGGCGTACACGGCGGCATTCGCATCCCTGCTTTCCCGAACGAATGCGACGGCGTGTTCGCAAGCTGTGAGGGCCTCGTCGAAGCGACCGCGGCGATGCAGCTCGGTCGCTTTCTGCGTGTAAAGCCAAGCGATGCGTCGAGCCAGTCCGAGCCGTTCGGCGTGGTAGAGGGCGCGATCGATTGCATCGAGCACTTCAGCGCCCCGCGCGGCAATGACCAGCCCCGGCATCAGTCGTTCGACGATCTCCCCGTGCTCCGCTTCGTCCAAGCGCTCCAGCGCCAGTTCCGCCCAGCGCCGGTATTCGGCGTGAGCGTTGAACGTATGCATGATCCAGATTCGGTACATGTTTCCGACGACGCGAGCGGCGTCGATTGCGTCCTCACGGGCACCCGTGTCGAACGCCCAGCGCAAGAGCGCACGCACGTTGCCGAGTTCGGGAAGCGCCTCTTCGATCCAGTCCGTGTCGGAAGCGGATGCGAAACGCTCCGAAAACGTCACGGTCCAGTCCAAATGCCGCCGCAGCACGCGCGTCGCTTCGTTGCGTCGCCCGAGTTCTTCGAGCGCAAACGCGCGCACGGACTCGAGCAAGACGTAGCGCACCCTCTCGCCGTTGCGCACGACGTTGACGAGCGACTTCGTCACGAGCCTCAGCAAGACGTCGACGACGAGACCTGCTTCGATCCGCTCGTCCGCGCAGACGAACTCCGCGGCCTCGAGACGAAAACTGTCGGCGAACACGCCGAGCCGCCGGAATACGGTCTTCTCGTCCTCGCTGAGAAGGTTGTAACTCCAGGCGATCGTCGCGTGCATCGTTCGCTGCCGGTCGGGCAGGCTGGCCGAACTATCCGTGAGCACGAAGCGGTCATTGAGGCGCTCGCGAATCTCTTCGAGCCCGATCATGGGCGTGCGTGCCGCCGCCAATTCGATCGCCAAGGGAACCCCGGCCAGACGCCGGCAGATGTCGGCCACGACGCGCCTCGTCGTCTTACCGCTATCGATGCTCGCGCCGGCCTCCTTTGCCCGGTCGAGGAACAGCTCGATCGAAGCATAGGAGCGCGACGGAAAAGCGTCGAGTTCGCCGTCTCCGGGATAGGCTAACGACGGGAGTCTATAGACGCGCTCGCCCGACACGCCCAGCCGCTCGCGGCTGGTAGCCAAGATCGAAATGTCCGGGCACGTTCGACACACCGCATCGGCAAATTGCGCGACCGCATCGAGCACGTGCTCGCAGTTATCCAAGATGAGAACGTCCCTGCTCGAAGCGAGCGCTCGGGCGATGCCGGCGAGCGAATCGTCCTGTCGGCTGAGCTCGAGAAGCGCGGAGATGCGACCCGGCACCAGACGTTCTTCCAACACGGGAGTGAGATCGATGAAGGTGACGGATCTCGCCGCGTCGAGCGCGGCGCGTGCGCCGACTTCGAGTGCGAGTCGCGTCTTGCCGATGCCCCCGGAACCGATGACGCTCACGAGCCGGTGTTTCCCAATGAGCGCCGTCACCTGAGCTATATCCGCATCGCGCCCGATGAGCGAAGTAGCCGCCGGGCCGGACGGGCGACGAGCGCGATTTCGCCGTGCGGCGTCTTCCAGTTCCCGCGACGCCTGGGCCGAGAGCGACAAGCCTTCGCTCAGCAGCGCGACCGTTGCCCGGTATGGTGCGCGACGGACGCCGCGCTCGAGGGCGCCGATCGTCTCGATGCTCACCCCGGCCCGCGCGGCCAAGTCTTCTTGAGACAGTCCGGCAGAAAGCCGGTGCCGTCGCAGAATCTCGCCGAAGCGAAGATCGCTCACCCGGTGACGATTCCGGCGCGCGCCGGTAAATCCGCCCCGCGGTGGGCGGCCCGAAGGCGTACTTCACACCAGTGCTACCAGGCGGTGCGCGCCATGGCCACCATGCTCGCGTCGTCGCGGTAGACTCTGCCGCTGAACTCGTCGGCGGCCGCGCCGACCACTGCGCACGCAGCGTGCGGCGAGTGCCGCGTCATCCCGCGCAAAGCGCGAACGATGCCCGCCGTACCGAATTGCGAAAAAGGCGCCGAATCGCGCCGGCATTCCGTGAAGCCGTCCGTCGCCGCGAGAAAGAGATCGTCCGCGGCGAAGTCCACGAAACCGTTCGCGAACTCGGCGTCGGACATCACCCCGATCACCGGCCCCGTCGGCGCCAGATGCCGATGCGTTGCAGCCCTGACGACCAGCGCCGCATCGTGACCAGCCGACGCATAGCAGAGGCTCCGGTTCCGCGCGCTCAGGCGCACGATCAACGCCACGGCGAAGGTCTCAGCGCGAGCCCGCGGCAGCGCGCCGAAGCGCACGCGGTTAAGCCCGGCCATGATGTCTGCCGGATTCCGCCCGGCGTGCACGCCGTCCACGAAGGCCCGGCGCAGCAACTCCACGTCGGCTGCGGCTGCCGCCGCTTTCGACGAAACGTCGGCCAGCAAGAGACACGTCGAACCGTCGGGGCTATTCACCGTCTCGATCAGATCGCCGCCGCGCAAACGAACGTCGAGGGCGATTCGGGAAGTAATCGCCACATCGACGCCCACGGTGACGATCCTTGCGCTGCGTAAGCTCAGCATCGCGTCTCCTTCTTGGAACGGGCACCCGGGGACTACTGTAGCGTAGCGGCTCCGGGCCGCATAGAGACGATGTATTGCCCGGCTTCCGACTCTTTTGCACGCGCTTTCCGTAATTCGGCCGCCCGTTCGTCGCGCATCTTCGCCCGGAAGCGACCCGGGCTCGTCCCGGCATGCCGCACGAACTGACGCGTGAAGTAGCATACGTCTTTGAAGCCTACCGCTTCGCACGCGCTCGCGACGTCGACGTCGGTTTCAGCGAAGAGTTGCTGCGCGGCGAGAATGCGCCGCCTGATGATCCACGCGGTTATGGGCCTGCCGGTCGTGCGTGAAACGGTATGCGTCAGGTGGCATGGCGAGTATCCGAAGGTCTGCGCAACGTGGCGCAGGCTGATCGGTTTTGCGTAATTCCTGTCGATATACTCGAGGATCCGGTCGGCAACCGGAATCTCGCGCTCGGGATGAGCGCGTGGCTGGGGCGCGATCACCTTCGCTGACCTCCATGAGGCAGAAGCCCGGATGGTTTGCGTCGTTTGGTGCTGCCATCCTAATCCACGCGGGCGGCTCCAACCAGGCAACATCCGTACAGTTGCCCGCACAGTTCGCGGCCCGGCCGCAGCCTCGCACACATCCATACAAGCGGTGACGACGCGAGGCGGCTATCATCGGGCTCATGTCGAGCGAAATACGCCGGCGCTCCGGCATGGGCCGCGGCTCATTCTGTGCCGCCGTGGCGGCGACGGCGGGCGCTCCCCTCGGTCTTCCCGGGCTTCCAGAAAGGTCGAATTCCATGATCGACGTTGCCCAACAACCAAACACCTCGGCCTCGATTCGGCCGTTTCCCCCTGTGAACGTCCCGGAGGCCGAACTGGTCGAACTGCGCCGGCGGGTCGAGGCAACGCGCTGGCCCACCCGCGAACTGGTCCCGGACGACACCCAAGGCGTGCAGTTGGCCGTGACGCAAGCGCTGGCGCGCTATTGGGCGAGCGAGTACGATTGGCGCAAGTGCGAAGCGAAGCTCAATGCGATCCCACAATTCGTCACCGAGATCGACGGCCAAGATATCCACTTCATCCACGTCCGCTCGAAGCACGAACACGCGCTCCCGCTGATCGTGACCCACGGCTGGCCCGGCTCGATCATCGAGCAGTTGAAAATCATCGAGCCGCTGACGAATCCGACGGCGCACGGTGCGAGCGCCGAAGATGCATTCCACCTCGTGATTCCGTCGATACCCGGCTACGGGTTTTCGCCCGAACCGAGCACCCTCGGCTGGGACCCGCAGCGTATCGCCCGCGCCTGGATCGTGTTGATGGAGCGCCTCGGCTACGACAAGTTCGTCGCGCAGGGCGGCGATTGGGGCGCGAGCATTACCCAAGTGATGGCCTTGCAAGATCCCATCCGCGTGCTGGGCATCCACTCGAACATGCCGGGCACCGTGCCGGCGGCCATCTTGGCCCAGGCGACGGCGGGCGCACCGCCTCCGCCCGGCCTCGCCGGCGACGAACTCCACGCCTACGAGCAGTTGAGTGACTTCTACACCAAACATTTGGGTTACGCAACCGAGATGGCCAATCGCCCGCAGACGTTGTACGGCCTCAACGATTCACCGATCGCGCTGGCCGCCTGGATCCTCGACCACGACAAGGACAGCTACCAACTGATCGCGCCGGCCTTCAGCGGGAACCCCGGCGGCCTCACGCGCGACGACGTGCTCGATAACATCACGCTCTATTGGCTTACGAAGACGGGCGTTTCGTCGGGCCGGCTCTATTGGGAAAACAAGCTCGGCTTCTTCGACGTCAAGAACGTCAACGTGCTCGTCGGCGTCAGCGCGTTTCCGCACGAAATCTATACGGCGCCGCAGAGCTGGTCGGAACGGGCCTACCCCAAACTCGCCTACTACAAGAAGCACGACATCGGCGGACACTTTGCCGCCTGGGAACAGCCCCAACTCTTCTCCGAAGACGTGCGCGCCAGCTTCCGATCGCTCCGCTAGAAGCCTGTAGGGCTTGGGCCATTGGCGCATTCGTGGCGTGTGCCTACGTCCCACAACCTCCTAGCGCTGCTCGCCTTCTTCCAGGTTCGCGAGGTGCTCGAGCAGTTCGAGCGCCTCGCGTTCTTCCGGTGAGAGCGCGGCGACCGCCTCGTCGTAGTCCAACTCGATAAAATCAGACGAGGCCTCGGGGTCGACGTCCGCCTCAACGGCAGGCGGCACCGGATCGGCCCGCTGCACCCGTGCGTCGGCGAGGTGAACCACGCGTATTTCGTCGCCGCTCTGCACCACGAGACTGCCTTCCTGCGCGAGCATCAACGCGCGCGCGTGAAACGGCTCCGTTCCCTCGATCGCAATATGGTACTGCGTGCCGGCAAGCTGGGCGCGTGCCTCCCACGCTCGCGCGACCGCGCTCGCGTCGGCGAGAAGGACGTTTCGCGCCTCGAACGCCGCGAGGATCGCATCGAGCGTGTGTTGACGCCGGCTCTCCTCAGCCGCGACCTCGAGCGCGATGTCGAGCGAGGCCCACGATCGTTCACCGTCGATGCGCGCGACGCACGTGATCTCGCCGCATCTGCAGCCTTCGATCAAGATTGCGTTGGGCCACTCGAGCTGCACGCGGATTCCCGTCGCAGCCTCGATGCCCTCGGCCACGCCGAGCGCCGCCCAAAAGGGAACCACCCAGAGATCGACGCTCGGTACCGCTTGCGGCAGCGTCGCGGTAAACTCCAGCCGAAACATCATTCGCAAGTGCCGCACCGCGCAAACGCATTCCCGCCTCGTCGACCCGGCGCACCTATTCGCCAAAACGTCCGGCGCGAGGTGTGTCGGCGCGGTCGACCGTCGCGCCTGAAGGCCCCGGCTGCGTGCTCGTCCCATTATAGTTCGTGGCCGGGCTAGCCCCAACCGGACTCTCGGTCCGGCTCTTCGGAAATCTCGGGCTGGAAGTCGACGGCCAACCGTTCGTCATGGCCACGCCACGGCAGACGCTGTCGCTCTTCGCGTACTTACTGCTGCATCGCGGCGCCGCCGTTTCGCGCGAGTTCCTCGCCTTCTTCATGTGGCCCGACGACGGCGAAGAATCCGCCCGGCGTAAATTGCGCGGGAATCTCTACGACCTCGCTCGCGTGCTGCCGCCCTCCCGCGGCGAGCGTTGGATTCTCGCCGACGGCGACAACGTCTCTTGGAACCCGGCGGCCTCGCTCCGGCTGGATGTCGACGAGTTCGAGGCCTGCTGCGCGGATCCCGAACGGCGCGAGACGGCCATCGAGCTCTACCGCGGCGAGTTGCTCACCTCACTCTACGACGAATGGGTCTTTCCGCCGCGCGAGCGCTATCGCAATCTCTATCTCGCCACGCTCACCGAACTGATCTCCGCGGCGCGCCGGCGACGCGATTTCCCGAATGCGATCGCCTACGCGCAGCGCCTGCTCGGCGTCGACCCCTGGCGTGAAGACATCGTGCGCCGCCTCATGGCGGTGCGCCAGGAGTCGGGCGACCGCTCCGGTGCCCTCAACGAATACGCGCGCTTCGCCGAACGATTGCGCGCCGAACTCGACGTAGCGCCGATGCCCGAGACGCTCGCCTTGCGCGACGCGTTGGCCCGCGATCTGCCGGTCGATACCGAACCCGCGCCGGCGCGCCTCGCCGTCGGGCCGCAGGCGCTCCCGAGGCCCTCACTGCCGTTTGTAGGGCGTGCCTCGGAACTGGAAATCCTCGACGAAGCCTGGAGTCGCGCCGCACAGGGCAAAGGCGGCATGGTCTTCATCGGCGGCGAGTCCGGAATCGGAAAGTCTCGTTTGGCGCTGGAGTTCGCGCACCGCGCCGACGAACTCGGTGGCCGCGTCATCTCCGGCACCACCGGCACGCCCGAAGCGATGCCCTACCAAGCCGTGGTCGAGGCCCTGCGCTCGGCGCTCCCGCTCGTCGCGTCGCTTCGCGTTCGCGACGCGTGGCTCGCCTCCGTGGCGACGCTCGTGCCCGAATTGCGCGCCCAATTGCCCACACTTCCCGAGCCGACCCGCATCGCGCCGGACGGCGAGCAGACGCGCCTCTTCGAGTCGCTCGCCGGAGTGCTGGCGGCGCTCGCCCACGCGCGCCCGCTGCTTTTTGTGATCGAAGACGTTCAGTGGGCCGGCGACGCGACCGGCGCATTTCTCCGTTTCCTGGCCGGCCGCGTCGCAGCGATGCGCATCTTGATCGTCGTCACCTATCGGGACGACGAACTGCCCCGCTTACATCCGGTGCAGCGCTTGCGCCGAGATGCAGTGGCCGCCGGCCAAGCCCGCAGCCTGACCCTGCGCACCTTACGCCTCGGCGACGTTGCGACGCTCGTCGGATCGCTCGCGGAATCGAGTGCGCTCGACGCGACTGTACTGCACGCATCGTCGGATGGTAATCCGCTCTTCCTGAGCCAACTGCTCGAGAGCGGCGACGCCCAAAGCGGCATGGCGCAGACCGTGCACGAGCTGATCGCCCAGCGCCTCGCGCGCATGACTCCGCAGACGCGAACGATCGCGGAAATAGCAGCGCTGGTCGGCACGCAATTCTCGATCGAGGTCGTGCGCAGGGTCAGCGGCTGGGACGTCGCCGCAGTCGACGCTGCGCTCGACGAGTTGATCGAACGTCGCGTCGTGCGCGAGGCGGGAGGCCGGGGCTTCTTCGACTATGCGTTCGCGCACCAACTCGTCAGACAAACGATCGCGGAAGCGGCCGAGGAGGCACGCGCCGTGGCGCGCCACCGGCGCATCGCTCGAGCGCTCGACGAACTCTATCCCGAACGCGCGCCCGAACTCGCGCCGCGCATCGCGCGCCACTACGATCTTGCCGGCGATGGAAACGCGGCCGCGCGGCATTATCTGGCAGCCGCGCGTCAAGCGCTCGCGATCGGCGCGCCCGACGAAGCGACCGCGCACGTGGCCAGAGGTGTGGAACTCGCCGTCGATTCCAGCGTGCTGCGAGACTTGCTCTTGGTCGGCGAAGCGGCGGCCGCGCGGCGCCTCGATGCCGGCGCGCGCCTTGCAGCCCTCGACCGGCTCGACGTGCTGACGGCGGAATCCGGCGACGACGAAGGGCGTCGCATCGCGTTGTTACGCCGGGCGAACTTCGCCGCCGAACGCAAGGATCGCACCGCTGAGGCGACTGCCTTGGCCGAATTGCGGCGGCTGGTCGAGCCCGTCGGGGATCGAACCTGGCTCGGCCGCCTGCACGGCGCTGAGGCACTCCACTTGCTCGAAACCGACGACATCCTCGCGGCGCGGTCCCGCGCCGAATCGTCGCTGGCCGCGTTCGTCGAGAGCGGAGACCGGGTCGAGGAGGCCGAGGCCCGGCATCGGCTGGCGGAGATCGTGACCCTGCTCGGCGACGTCGACCGCGCCGAACGGCTCTTCGCCGAGACGCACATCGACGGCGAACGCAGCCACGATGCGGCGCTTTCGCTTCGCGCGCTCAAAGGTCTGCATCAAATCGCGTTCATTCGCGGCGACGCGCGGCGTTGCCGCGAGATATCTCAAGCCCAATTGGATCTGGGCTATGCGTCGGGCGACAGGCGTGCCGAAGCCGAGGGCCACATGAGCATGAGCAACGCGCTGAACATGCTGCAGATTCAACGCCGCGAGGCTCGCGCGCACCTCGAGGCCGCAACCAAGGCTTACGCCGACCTCGGCAGTCCCGTATACGTCGCGAATTCGTTGGTCATGACCGCGATCCACCTGTGCGCGAACGGCGCCGTTGTCGAAGCTCAGAGCTTTGCGCGGCGAGCGCTCGACATCTACGTGCTGCATACGCCGCCGGCGCGCTTGAAGATCACCGGCCTCTTAACGCTCGCGGTGACGACCCTCATCCGAGGCGACGGCGTGACCGCAACGCAGCATGCGAGCGAAGCGGTCGAAGTGGCCCGCTCGATGGGTTATCGTCTTCTCGAAGCGGCTGCAATCGGAAATCTCGCCGACGCGGAAGCCGTGGCCGGCGATTACTCCGCGGCGATCGGGCATGCGAAGGAGAGCATGGCGATCTGGGCCGGCTCGAGCGACAAAGACCAGGGCGGGACGGACGCGCACGTCGCGCTCTGGTCGGCAGCGCTGGGCGATCTCGACGAAGCGCGCACCTACGCGTTCCGTGCACTCGAACGGCACGAACAATTCGGAGCATCTTCGCTCTGGCCGCAAGAATGCGAGTGGTGTCTGGCCCAAGCGTTCCGCGCCTGCGGCGAAGGCCAAATCGCAGCGGACGCGCTGGCTCGGGCGCATGCACTGATGCTCAAAGCCCTGGAGCAAATAGATCCTGAGGACAAAGCGGGCTTCCTCGAGTTGCCCTGGCACCGCGGCATCGTGACTGCCGTGGAGACGGACGTCTGGCCCGACCCGCCGCGCTAGCAGGGTCGCATTGCAGCCGCTCGATAATAACCGTATGACACCGGCCACCACCTCGCCGGCGTCGACATCGGAGTGACCGCCTGAACCGCTTAGTCCGCGCCTGCACTCGGAGCGTTTCGAAAATCTGGCCGATCGAGACCGCGGTCCAAAAGGTTTTCAAGCGTTTGCGCGCGGCGCGCGTCTTGAGCGAAGATATCGTGCCTTACGGTATTCACCACTTCGATCGCCGCGAATGGGTGCTCAAAGAGACCGGACGAGGCTATCGCATCTGGTGTTCGCTCGACGAACGCGCGATCTGCCGCCCGATTCTGGTCAATAGGTACGAGGAAGCCGAGACGAGATTCGTCGAGAAGTTGCTGCAGCCGGGCGACATCGTCGTCGATGCGGGCGCCAACGTCGGCTATTTCTCCCTGCTCTGCGCATCGCTCGTGGGTGAAGGCGGCCGGGTCGAAGCGTTCGAGCCCCTACCGTATCTGGCCGACGCATTGCAGGCGAGCGTCGACGAGAACGGGTTTCGGTCGCGCGTACGGATCTACAGGCTCGCTCTGGCCGACGTTGCCGGCAACACACTCATTCGCCATGCCCCGCGCACGGCGAATTTCGGCGGCGCTCACCTCGCGTTGCCCTCGCCGCTGCCGGAAGATCACGTCGACGAAGCGGTGCGCACCGTTCGCCTGGACGACATCTTCGCCGGCTCCAAATGCCGCTTTCTCAAACTCGACGTTGAGGGCGCCGAGCCGCGCGTCATCCGAGGCGCAACTCGCCTCCTCGCGGACGCTCGTCCGGTCATCATGTCCGAACTGCACAACGGTCAACTCCGAGCGGTCAGCGGAACGGACGCGACAGCGTTTATTTCGCAGATGAACGCATTGCGCTACCGGTGCCGGTCGATCGACGAATCGGGCGAGCCGGGCGCGCCCATCGACCGTTACGACCTGAGCGCTCCGCTCAATGTCGTTTTCGAGCCGACATCGGCGTAGCGTCTCCCGGGCGCCAAAGTCATCGGTATATCACGATACCGCCGCTGCAGTCGAGGTGCTACGGTGGTGACTCGTTTCAAAGTAGTCCCAATAAGCTCTTTATGTCGTGAGCCGGCGACTCAAGGTAACGCAGTCTGGCGGAGCTCTGCTAGACGGATATCTCGGCGAACAAGCGATCCTGGTGATGCTGCCGACAGATCAACGCCAATCTGAGCAAACATGTTCGAGCGGACCTCTAACACGTAAGGTTGTCTCCGTAAGGGGATGTAGTATGCTCCGTCATCGACCTGCGGATCGTACGACCACGATCGGTCTACCACGACCGAGAGGCCAGGAAGCGGAAGCTCCCCGGCAAGCATAACGGTGGGAAGGTCCACTATACCCGGTAACCGCGACAGAACTAGGCCAATATGCCGCGAGTGTCCCGGCAACACCGCTACCGGGACCTTCCCGCTGAAACAGTGCGTCGTCCGCACTGACGCAATCTGCCAGCCTGCGGGTTCCACCTTAATCTCGCCTTTGACTAGATTGTTTGGCAGATCAGACCACACGGATGAGATCGGACTCAATCGCGTGTTTGGAGGCCCTAATTCTACTCTTGGTATCTCGGGACCATCTTCGGCGCACTTTGACACTACGAAGTAAATGGTCGATCCCCTTGGATCGCTAGGAGCCCCGGGAGCTATGCTGCCCGTGAGCACACTCGCAAGGGTAAACGCCAGGAGCATGATCATTCGCATCGTCTCCTATCTTAGTGATCTGGTAGAGTTGCAGCCGTCCCTCAGTATTGGATGCAACGGCCAGGTTCTCCAGGTCCCCAGATTGGCGTGCATGCGTAATCGTTTGGATAGTCCGTGAACGTCTCCTTGTCTATCCGTCGTTTGCGTCGCGCTGTTCAACATCGACGTGCCGAAGGATAGCGCGTTCGAAGACGCCCACGGCACGCCCGAGGAAACCAAGAACGCTCACGCACTCCTCAGCCGGAGCGAAGGCGACGCCACCCTGCACGCCGGCACCCCCGTCGCGGCCTGGCCCCCGGGCTTGCGCAGATGCGGCTCGCGGACGTACGCTGGTGGGAACNNGGTGGGAACACGTCTACGCGCTCGTCAGGAGTTGGCCCGATGATCTCCCGCCAAGCAATTCTCGCGGCCGTCTGTTTCGCGATTCTCGGCGCAGCCGGAGCGTCCCTCACTCCGGCCGAAGCCGCGGTCCGTGCGCCGGCCTTCGGCCCGTTACGCGCGAGCCCCGACGCGAAGGCGAAGGCGCTCGTGTACGTTTCCGAATTTTACACGAGCACCATCGACATTTTCGACCAGAAGGGTCGAGGCCAAACGCGGATCGGCACGCTCACGACCGGCGTGTCGTTTCCGGGCGGGCTCTTCGTCGACAGCGACGGCAACCTGTGGGTTGCAAACGAAACGTCCGTTGGAACGGGCTACATTCTCGAATTCGCACCCGGCGCCACGACGCCGACCCAAACGATCCAGCAGCCGAGCGGCTACGCGTTGGCCACAAAGTTGTGGCGGCGCAGCGACGGCACGCTCTATGTCGTCGACGTGACGACCTACGGCGGCGGGTACGTCCTCGAATACGTGCCCTCGACGCAGACCTGGACGTATCTGCTCGACACCAATCTGATCTTCGAAACGGGCATCGTCGGCGATTCGGAAGGCAACGTCTACGCAGCGGGCCTCAATGCGCAGGGTGCCGAGGTCGACGTCCTCAAATCCGGCTCGAGTCAGTGGGAAAACACCAACATCTCCGTTCCTTACGAAACCGGCGAACTCGCGATCGACGCCAAGGGGAACCTCGTGGTGGCCGACCCGTTCACGCAAACGATTCAGACGTTCAAGCACGGCTCGGGCCAAGCGATCAATACCATCGCCTGTCCCGGCGGCTGCACCGACATCGCACTCGACCGCAGCGGAACCCGAATCTGGAACGTCGTGGCCTCAACGGAACCGACGGTGCAAGAATTCACCTATCCCGCCGGTCGCCTGCTCGACACCGTCAACGTGACGCAGGGCTCAGAACCCTTCGGCATCGCCGCGTCGCCGAGTTTGTACCCGTAGCCGTAACCTCTCCGCGCTAGCGAGGCTGGAGCGAGCGCCCCACGAAGATTCCGGGCACATGGCTTCAGAGCCGTCTCCGGAACGCAGCGCGCGCCATCTTCTTCGTCATCTCGACGATCCTCCAGCGTTGCGCTCGACCCCGTTGGCCGCTCGATTCTCCGCGACCCGCACCGCCGAAGGACTCGGACCGCACGCGGCACTCGCGAGCGAGTTACGCGACGTCTTGATGCGTCCGTCGTCGAAGCCGGCTCAGTCGTCGTCCGGCGGGCGTCCCGAGGGAATCTCGCGCAAAAAGTAGTCCTGCGACTTCGGCGCGTCGATTCGCCTGAAGGCTCGGGGCTTCTGGCCGAAGTCGAACACGTCGCTCAGGCTGTTGGCACGCGCGTCGGTATAGCCCTCGCCGACCGTCCCGAGAAACGGGAGGTGGAACGTGTCTTCCACGAACGCCAGCACGCTGCCGAACTCGTATTGCGTATGCGAGACGTAACCCGTCTGTTTCGGCGACGTTTCGCGGGCATAGGGAGAAACGACGATGCACGGCACGCGGATGCCCAGCCCGCGGAAGTCGAGCTGCGGTGGCACGAGGTCGTCATACCAACCGCCCCAGTCGTCCCACACGATGACGATCGCCGTAGAGTTCCAATACGAACTCGTACCGACCGCATTGACCACCGAGGCCACCCACGACGGACCCGTATTCGATCCCGACCCGGGATGATCAGAATTGGCCAGATCGGGGATCACCCACGAAACCCCCGGAAGCTTGCCCGCGGGAATGTCGCTGAGCACCGTCGTCTCGGGCGAGACCACCTTGGCCCAGTCGGGGCCGTAGCGCACCTTCTTGATCGCGCCGAACTCCGACCATGCCTGACCGCCCAAGCCTCCCGTGAACACCGACGGCGAGTAATACTTCCACGAAACGCCGGCTGCGTCCAGCGTGTCGGCGAGCGTGCGGAACTGCGTGAAACAGGGGAATGGTCCGTTGTCGTCTTCTTGACCGGCACTGTTCAAGGTATCGGTTGTCGTATTCGTCTTTGCGTCGCATTCCCAGGGCAGTTGATCCGGCGCATCCACCTCGGCAACTTTTCCCGGGATCAGTTCCGTGTTGCCGCCGATGAGGTTCAGGTGCGCGGTGAAGCTCGGTCCCCATTCGGTCGGGAACATGTGATCGGCCAATACGTACTGCTGGGCCATCGACCAATACGGCGCGCTCTCGCTTCGCGTCACGTACGAATAGGGCAGATTCGGGAGATGTTGCGAGGGCGGTTCGGCCTCGTCGAAATCGTCCATCTTCCCGTTGTCCCAGCTATCGATCGCGTTGATGTAATTGTTGCTGAGATAGCCTTGTTCCAGCGGCGTCGCGTGCAGTTGCACCCGGCGCGTTCCGATGTAGCCGTACGAGGGCGCGTCGGCGCCGGGAAAACCGGAGAAGATGTTATCGAAGCTCCGGTTCTCTTGCACGATGATCACCACGTGCTTGATGGGATCGCCCGCGGGCGTGGGCGTGGGCGTGGCGGGCGGCGCGGTCGCCGGAGGCGGAGTCGTGTGGACGGGGTGCGGCACCCCGCTCGAGCCGCTCGAGCTACACGCCGCCAGCGCCAGCGAGCACATGGCGAACGCAGCCGCACCCAAAGCCGCGAAGGAGTTTCGGTCACGCACGGCCGTTCGTACCATCGGATGAAAAACGCCCTTCGAGCCGTAAAGGTTCGCCGATGGCAAATTTTCGCGCGCTGACGTTCGACATCATCGGGACGGTCTTCGACTGGCGAAGCACGTTTACGGACGAGGTCGCGTCGCTCAACGGCCGCTACGGGCTCGACTTCGATCCCGCTGCCTTCGCGCTCGGCGCACACCGGGGCTACGCATCAGGAGTCCAGACGGTGCGCGGCGGCGGTCCCTGGAAGACGCCCGACGAGATTCTGAGGCAATCGATCGTGGATCTACTCTCGGTGAAGCATACGCCTTCAGCCGAGGAAGTCGACGACTTCGTCGCCGTCTGGCGGCGCTTGCGGCCCTGGCCAGAGGTTCCGCAAGCTCTCAACGCGCTGCACGAGCGCTACACCTTGGCGATCTTGTCCAACGTGAGCGTCGCGGTGCAATCGGCCCTGACGAAGCACTCGAGCCTTCCCTTCGACCACATGCTCTCGGCCGAACTCGCAGGCGCATACAAACCGAATCCCGCGATGTACCGCCTCGCCATCGAAAAACTCCACTTGCCGCCGGAGCAAATCCTCATGGTCGCCTCGCACAACTACGACCTCGACGCCGCCAAGGAACACGGCTTCAAGACGGCGTTCGTCTCCAGCCCGAGCGATCCGGGCCAACCAAACCCAAGCTACGACTTCAACGCCGCCGACTTTACGGAGTTAGCCGAGAAAATACAGACGGGCGTAGCGCTCTAGCACACTAGCCTTCGATCTCGGCTATCTCTTCGCGGGTGAGCCGGAAGCCGGCTGCGGCGATTATGCCGTCGATCTGTTGCGGCGAGCGGCCACCAACGATCGCGCCGGTTACCACCGGATCGCGCAGCGTCCACGCAATAGCGACCTCGCCCGGGCTGCGGCCATGGCGTTCCCCGACCGCGCGCAGGCGCTCCACGAGTTCCAAGTTCTGCGAGAGCTTGGGTTCGCTGAATTCGGCGCTCCGCGAACGCCAATCGTTCGCGGGCAAGCGCGCGATGCGTTCGCGCGTCATCGCGCCCGAAAGCAGGCCCGACTGCATCGGCGAGTACACGATGACGCCGATCTCGCGTGCGCGGCAGTGAGGCAGAATCTCGGCTTCGATCTCGCGCTTCACGAGCGAATAGGGCGGCTGGAGCGAATCGATCGGCGCGATCTTCTCGGCGCGCTCCATCTCCTCCACGTTGAAGTTCGAGACGCCGATGTAGCGCACTTTACCGCTCCGCTTCAAGTCGGCCATCGTGGCCCACGCTTCGTCGATCTCGGCGATCTCGTCGGTCGGCCAATGGATCTGGTACAGATCGATCGCTTCGACGCGCAGACGCTTCAGACTCGCTTCGCATTCAGCGACGATCGACGCGCGCGAGATGTTCTCCACGGGCGTGCCGTCGTTCGCGCCGCTGGGAACGAGACCGCACTTCGTGAAGACGTACGGCCGCTCCGCGATGCCCTCGAGGGCCTTGGCTACGACTTCTTCCGAGTGTCCGAAGCCGTACGCCGCCGCCGTATCGATCCAGTTGACGCCCGTATCGATCGCGCGCCGAATCGCTGCGACCGATTCCGCATCGTCCTGGTCGCCCCAGCCGAATTTCCAGTCGCCGCCGCCGATGGCCCAGGCGCCGAATCCGATCGCGGTGACGTGCAGATCGGTCTTGCCTAGCCTGCGGGTCTGTAACGTCGCGTGCATGTGCCTCTTCGCCTCCGGGCGACCGTGTTCAGCGGCGTCGGCGAACCCGCCTCTCACGGCTTTGCGCAGAGGCGCGAGCGGTCATTCCGCTTCGCGCCGGCTACTCCATCCACGACGGGGACGCTACTGCGAGGGCGTGCCGAAGCCCACCAAGCCGCACGCCGAATCGTACAGATAGTCGTTGGCGGCGATCGCATCGCGACCAACGTTGACGAAGGGCGCACCCGAGCCCGAGAGCCACTCCACGGCCTGACCCTGCGAGATGCCGTTCGGGTCGGGCGCGGGCGGCGTCGCCGATTGCGGCACGGGATAGGGGAACCCGTACTGCAGCGCCGGTTGGTTACCGGTGGGCGAAGCGACGTTGATCTGCGTCAACGGCGCGGGCGTGTTGAAACCGCTCGCGATCATGCTATCGATCCCGATATCGACCAACAGCGAACCGCACTGCCAGCCGCTGCCGTTGAAGTTGAGACAGCCCGGCGGGCCCTGCCAATCGCCGGGACGGCCCTGAAACGGCTGCAACTGGATAAACGAACTCGACGGAAAGTTGGCGGTGTCGGTCTGATTGAGTCCGAGCCACAGGTGATCGGTGGCGAGGATGTACCCCGGATGCACGTTGCCCTCGACCACGTCCTGCAATTGCAGAAAGACGTTCTCGAGCGGCGTCTTGATGTACACTTGGCCCGGTGGCGGCGTGGGCCGTCCGAAGCCGACGCCCATCAATGCGGTGCCGCCGTGTTTCGACGAGTACTCGCCCTGGCATTTCTTGCCGGGCGAACACGAGAACTCGACCGCGAGTATCTCCATCGGAATCGTCGTGTCGATCGCCGAGCCGCTGCCCCCGGGCGGATAGAGCGTCACGGGCGCGAGGTAATAGTGACCGATCAAGGTGATGCCGCTCGGCTCGAGTGTCTCGAAGCCGATCTGCCCCGGCCCGATCATCTGCTTGCGGTCTGATTGTTTGAGCGCCGATGCGGCGATCAAGAAGCCCGTCGAACCGGTATCGAGTTGCACGCCCTGGGTTTCGCCGCCCGCGACCGACATGTCGATGTGGAAGCCGCCGGCTTTTCCGAACATGAGCGGATCGTTCTCCGCCACTTCATAGGCGTTGCTGCTCCCATAGGTGCAGGGCAGCGCGTTGGCCAGGAAGACCGGCGCCGTCATGCTACCCCGGCCGAGCGCCGCTGCGACGGTCATCGGGCTCGAAAAGTACGCGCCGGTGTACGTGAACGTCGCGGTGGCCGTATTATTCGGGCCGAGCGGCACGATCCGCGATGTGGGCGTGACGGTGCCGGGTGGTGCGTACACCATGACCCTGACCTTTTCGGTGCCGTCGCGCTGCAAGAGCGCGAGCCCGCTCGCGGTCACCGTCACGGTGAACGTTTGCGCTCCGGTGTTGCCGCTCGGCGTGGTGGGATTGTTGAGTGCGGAGGGCTGCGGGACGACCGTCAGCGTGGCCGCGGTTTGGCCTAACGGATAGACGCCGCCATCGACCGGCAGCAGCAAGGTTTGTCCATCCCCGGCAACGGTGAATGGCAGGGCTTGACCGCGTGCCGCGCCGGGCCTCGCGTCGGAAAATAGGGCCACCGCGCACGCTAAGGCGGCGGACGCGATGAAGACCGCGCGAATGTTCACTTTTCCTCCGAGTTCGAAGGTGCAATTGAGCGAACACCTTCGGTTTATTATATCGGCTTCCCGGACGATACTAGTGAGGTGCTGCACGTCATGACTGCGCCGGATGGTTGGCGGTCGCGTCTCCGAACAGGCGTCGTCGCCTTCTTGTCGCTCTTCACGGTGCTGATGAGCGTGACCGATATCGCGTTACCCTGGCATCCCACGGCCGAATTCGGCTTCCAGCTCGATGCCGCGGGCAAAGTGTTGGGCGTCACTCCCGATTCGCCGGCGAGCCGGGCGGGCATCGTCGCGGGCGACGCGATCGACATGCGTGCGACGCCCTTCGGCTCGCGCCCCTACCTGCAGACCGGTGCGCCCGACACCGCGCGCCCCGGCACCGTCGGCCGGTTCGTCGTTCTCCACGGAGACGAACGCAAATCACTCGACCTCATCGCGCGCACCGAGCCGCAGTCGCTCGCCGACGACGTGACCATCGTGCTGGTGGCGTTGTCGCAACTCGGCCTCGTCGTGATCTCGGCCTTCCTCGTGATCAAGCGTCCATCGCTCATGACTTGGGCGTTTCTGCTCTATGCCGACGGCTCGGGGCTGCTCGCGGTCACCACGGTCTCGACGCTTCCGGCCTCGGCGATTGCGGCGATCGTCGGCTTCAATGCGCTCTACAACTTCCCGTGGCTCTGGCTGGCAATTTTTGCGCTACGCTTTCCAAACGACGAACCCACGGGCTGGCGTCGCGGCGCCGAACGGGCGATCCTCGCTTCTCTGGTCGCGATCATTCCGCTCAACTTCTGGTTCAACGGCGGCTACCTCGCCGGCTACCCGCCGCATCCGTGGGTGGTCGCGCTCTTCAACCTCCTCGGCGTAGCGGGTCTGCTGTTTGCCGCGTTCACCTTCGTGGCCACGTATCTCGGCGCCGACGCGATCGACCGCGCGCGCCTGCGCTGGGTGATGCTCGGCATCGTGCTGGGCTCCGGCGGCGGCTTGGCCTACGGCATCGCCACCACGCTACCCGGCGTTGCCGTCGCCTGGCCGATCTGGCTGCTCAATCTGGTGCAGGCCAGTCAAATAATCGTCGGTCTGACCGTCGTCTACGCCGTCGTGCGTCACCGCTTCTTCGACGTGCGCTTCTTCATCGGCCGCGCGGTCTTATACAGCGCCCTGACCTCGGTTGTCGTCGTCACCTTGCAGATCGTCGACTATACCGCGAGCAAGATGTTTTCCAGCGTCCCGAGCATCGCGAACGCGGGACAGGCCGGGGCGGCGATTCTCCTCGGCCTTTCACTGAAAGTCGTGCACGCGAAGCTCGAGAAGGTCTGCGACTCGACCTTTTTCAAGAGCCGTCTCAAAGCCCAACGGCGCATCGAACGTTTGACCCGCGGCATGAGCCACACACCCTCGCTCGCGGCCATCCGCGAGATCGTGGTGACCGAGCCCGCGACCGCATTCAAATTGACCTCGGCCGCGATTTTCACGAAGGTGGAAAACGGCACGTACGAACGCGGCACGGCGATCGGCTGGGACGACGCGAGCCTCACGACGATCGAACCCGACGCGCCGCTCGTGCTGCAGTTGCTCGCTGCGGAAGACCCGGTTCCCCTCGGCGACGTCACCTTCGCGCCCGGCGCGCTCCCGCCCGAAGAGCGCAAGCCGTCGAATGCGATGTCGATGCGCGTGCGCTCGGACCTCGAAGCGATCGTCTTCTACGGTCCGCACGACAGTCAAGAAGAACTCGATCCCGACGAGATCGAGACGCTCGAAGGCCTGCTGCGGGCCGCGGCGAGCGCCTACGATCACGTGCGCGCAGCGGCGCTGAACGACAAACTGGAACAACTCGAAACCGAGATCCAAACCCTGCGCGGCTCGGCCGCGTCCAACGCCGTGGCGGCAGCCGGCATATGAGTTCGCAACTCGACCCGCAGGCCGCCGCATTCGTCGCCGAACTACGCGCCGCCGGCGTGCCGCCGCTCGAAACGCTCGCGCCTGCGGAGATCAGGGAACTCCAGCGTCAATTCGCGCCGCGACTCACGGGCGCGCCCGAAGACGTGGCGCGCGTCGAAGACCGGGATATCGCGGGCCCCGGGGGGCCGCTGCCCATTCGCATCTACGCGCCCGCCGCGCCGTCGCTGGGCGTGCTGGTCTATCTGCATGGCGGCGGCTGGGTGATCGGCAGCATCGAGACGGCCGACGCCGCCTGTCGCGCGCTGGCGCGACGCACGCCGTGCACCGTCGTCTCCGTCGGCTACCGCCTCGCACCCGAACATCGCTTTCCCGCCGCAGTCGAGGATGCGCTCGCGGCCACGCAATGGGCCGTGGCGCATGCGGCGGAACTGACCGGCGGGAGCGCGCTCGTCGCCGTCGGCGGCGACAGCGCCGGCGGTAACCTCGCGGCCGCCGTTACGCTCGAAGGCGTCGTACGCGGCGGACTCGGACTGCGCCATCAGGTCCTGATCTATCCCGCGGTCGACGACGACTTCAGCGGACCGACGTTTCGCGAATACGGCGGCGGCGATTACTTGCTCACGCNNCCGCCGGCCCTCGTGCTTCTCGCGGAGTGCGACCCGCTTCGCGGCGACGGCGAGGCGTATGCCGCGCGCCTGCAAGCCGAGGGCATTCCGGTCGAGACGCTGCGCTACGACGGCATGATCCACGGCTTCTTCACGATGCCCGGCATCTTCTCGCGCGCGTCCGTCGCCTACGACGAGGTCGCCGCCGCACTACGCCGCGCGTTCGCCTGAGCTCAGTCCGCGAGCGACACGATCGACGGGATACCCAGGATCGCCTTGGCCGCCGCAACGCCGCTCTGATACGCGGCGCTGAGCGTGCCGTACGAGTGCATCGATAGCGCCTCGCCCGCGAAATAGAGTTGATTTCCGCCCAGCGGCGTAACCGGAACGCGCCGCGCGGGCACCCCGCCCGGCTTCGCATACGTATAGCTGCCCCGCGTCCACGGATTCTTCAACCACGGCGTGAACGACGACGCATGAAAGCGTTTGGCCTTCGGAAAACTCTTGGCCACCGTTTCGAGCGCGAATGCTTTCGAGGCCTCGATCCCCCGCCCGTCGAGCGCGATCCCGCGATCGCCGCCGAAGTACACGACCGCCACGTTGTGGTCCCACAGTTTGGCGATCACCGCCGGCGTCTGCTCGCTGTCGACGGCCTGGAAAATGTTCGTATTCGCCGCCACGTTCCCGAAGACGTCGGACGAAAAGCCGAGCGCGACCTTTTCGAAGACGCCCATCGGCAGATCGTCGATCGCCTGACGGTACGCCTCCGGGAGCGCGGGCTCGAACCGTATCGCCTCGGCGGCCAACACGCCCATCGACACGGTGACGATGACCAAACCCGCCGTGATCGCGCCCTTGCTCGTGGCGAGCACCGCGCCCTCGCGACCGCCGTACGCGATCGACTTCACCGGAGTATCGAGGCTGATGTTCAATCCGTTGGCAAACGACGCGATGAAATTGCCCATGCCGCCGCGCAAGAGGTAGTCGTCGCCCGAGAGCGCCTCGGTGAAATTACCCAGATCGAAGGCGGAACTCTTGCCGAACTCGGCCCCGGCGGTCAGCGGCCCGATCAGCGCTTCTACCAGATTCGTCCACGGCTTGCCCGCAAGCCCGGCCAGTCGCAGCGCGGTCGCGCCGTTGACGTCGGGCTTGCCCAGATAGACGCGTTCGCCGCTTTGGGCCAGCGCGGCCGATGCCTTCTCGTAGAGCGCGTCGAGCTTCTCCGTCGCCGCAGCGTCATACCTAGAGCCGCGCCACACCTGGCGCGGTGCCGTATCTTCAACCGGGTGCAGCCCCCGTGCGCGCGCCACGTCGAAGAGCGGATTGCCCCCGAGCACCTGATGAAACCACTGCGCGCCACGGTCAAAGACGACGCCCGGAAACGTCGTGTTGTCGCTCACGCAGCGGCCGCCGACGCGGTCCATCGCCTCGAGCACGATCACCCGCTTCCCCGCACGGGTCAGGATTTGCGCCGCAGCCATCCCGGCGATGCCCGCCCCGACGATCGCCACATCATAGCTCGCACTCGCCGACGCCGCCGGAGCCGGCGACTCGAGCGCGTAAACCGGAAGCGCGCTGCCCGCGACCGCCGATCCCGCAAGACCACAGAGAAAACTGCGGCGAGTTCCTAAACGCGTCGATGCATTCATGCGCCGCTTTTCGCGACGGCGCAGCCGCAGGCCCTTACGGCAGTCCGTCAACACGGTATGCACGCCGGCAACGACACGAGGACAGGGCGGCTCTGCCTCGATCCAGTTGCTCGCAACGCCGATCGTAGGCTCGGCTACGTCTGAATCCAGCCCAACGAGCGCTGCACGGCGCGCCTCCACTGCGCATAGCCCGCCTCGCGGAGCGCGGCGTCGGGCGCGGGTTCGAAGCGCCGCTCGACGGCTCGCCGCGCCTCGATCGTTTCACGGTCCAGCACGCCCGCGCCGACGCCCGCGAGGCATGCAGCCCCGAGCGCCGTCGTCTCGGTCACGAGTGGACGCAGTACCGGCACGCCGAGCACGTCGCACTGGATCTGCATCAGCAAATCGTTCGTCGCCGCACCGCCATCGACGCACAATTCCCGAATCGTCAAGCCTGAGGCGGCTTCCATCGCCGCCACCGCGTCCCTCGTCTGAAAGGCGATCGCCTCGAGCGTCGCGCGCGCGATGTGCGCCTTGGTCGTGCCGCGCGTGATGCCGAGCAACGTGCCGCGGGCATACGCATCCCAATGCGGCGCACCCAGTCCCGCGAGTGCGGGCACGAACGTAACGCCGCCGTTGTCGTCCACGCCGGCGGCCAGTTCCTCGACGCCTGCCGACGACGCGATGATGCCCAGCCCGTCGCGCAACCACTGCACCGCCGCACCCGCGATGAAGATCGAGCCTTCGAGCGCGTATTCCGCGGGCCGTCCCTCGAGCCGCCAGGCGACGGTCGTGAGCACGCCGGCGCCGCGCAGGCACGCCTCGCCGGTGTTCATCACCACGAAGGCACCGGTCCCGTACGTGTTCTTCGCCATCCCCGGCGTGAAGCAGGCCTGTCCGAAGAGTGCCGCCTGCTGGTCGCCGGCGATTCCCGCGATCGGCACCGGCGCGCCCAGAAACTGCGCGTCCGCGGTGGCCAGTTGCCCGGCCGATGAGACGACCTCGGGCAGCAAAGCGCGCGGAATCTCGAGCACGTCCAGCAACTCGTCGTCCCAATCCAGCGTGTGAATATTGAAGAGCAACGTCCGGCTCGCATTGCTCGCGTCGGTCACGTGCGTCTTGCCGCCGCTGAGCTTGTAGACGAGCCAACTGTCGACGGTGCCGAAGGCCAGCTCGCCGTCGCGCGCGCGACGCATCGCGCCCTCGACGTTGCGCAGCAACCACGCGAGCTTCGTGCCCGCGAAGTAAGGATCGAGCACGAGCCCCGTCTTCGCCGCAAACGTCACTTCGAGTCCGCGCATTTTCAGCGCGTCGCAGAACCCCGAAGTGCGCCTATCTTGCCACACGATCGCGCGATGCAGCGGTTCGCCCGTCTTGCGATCCCAGAGCAGCGTCGTCTCGCGCTGGTTCGCGATGCCCAGCGCGACGATCTCCTCGGGCCGCGTGTCCGTCTGCGCCAGAACGTCGCGGACGGTGCCGATTTGACTCTCCCAAATGTCGTCGGGATCGTGTTCCACCCAGCCGGGCTGCGGGAAGTGTTGGGGCAACTCGCGTTGCGCCGCACCCAGCGGACGGCCGGCGAGATCGAACAGCACGCTGCGGCTGC
The DNA here is from genome assembly GCA_003136655.1 of Vulcanimicrobiota bacterium. Taxonomy (GTDB): domain Bacteria; phylum Vulcanimicrobiota; class Vulcanimicrobiia; order Vulcanimicrobiales; family Vulcanimicrobiaceae; genus Hesperobacter; species Hesperobacter lustricola. The sequence goes on along the minus strand of PLFC01000037.1, from coordinate 9,405 downwards.
TCGTCGTACCCTGATCGAGCGCCAGGAGACATCGCACGAGCGCTCGCCTTCAGGGAACCTCGCGCTAAATCCGCTGCATCATCGCCCAGATCTTGCTCAGTTGCGCGCCGCCGCTGACCGAGTAGTTCGAGCCCGCATAACCCCACCAATCCCAGCAGCCGTACGGATTGTACGTCGAGTCCGGGATCGCTTGCGGGTAGAGCACGATGATGCTGTTGGTGTCGGCCCACTCGTTGAGGCCCGACTNNCCGCTCGCGCAGTTCGCCGGCACGAAGACGTACGCGCTCGAATCCATGTCGAACGCGGCGTACGGGCTCTGGTTGAACTGAATGAGCTTGCCGCTCAGCGTCCCGTTGTTGCGCGCGTTGAGCGTTCCGAACAAGCCGGTCAGAAACGTTTGTTCCGCGTCGAAGCCGCAGTTGATCAAGAAGGGTTCGCCGAGCGTGGAGCACGACGTCGTCACGTCGGGCGTCACCCAGCCGTGCTCGGCCGCGGTCGTATAATTCGTCGTCGCTGAGATGCCGTAAAACGTGTCCATCGTCTGCGCCGATTTGGCCACGCTCTGCGCCACGACGCTGTCGAGCGTGCCCGAAAATATCCACGCATAACGGCCCTTGAGGTTGCTGACGCAGTCCATGTAGATGCACGACGCGTTGTCGGTGTCGTACTCCAGCGTACTCACCGGAACAGGCCCGTACTCCGTACCGGCGCAGAGATAGAGCGCATCCAAAGCGTCGTCTTGCGCGCAGAAAAACGGCGAGCCCGCGAAGGTCGCCTCGCCCTTGATCTTCGACGAATGCGCGTAGAGCAGCTGGGTCGCCATGTCCGAGCCCGACGAGATGCCCGCGACCGCGACGTTGCTCCAATCGAGGTTGTACGCGGCCAGCGTGGGCAGGGTCTGCGGCCGGGCTCGCGTCTGCGAAGCGCCGTGGTGCACCGCAGAGGTCATGCCTTGGACGGCGGCGCCCGAGGCGCCGATGGCCAGCGCGCATGGCAGAATCAGCAGCGTCCAAAGCCTGGTGAGTTGCTTCATGCAGATCGTCTCCTCGCGCCGACAGCCCGGCGTGAAAAAACTTTACAGCAGGAGCATCGGCGGCGCAAGATATTCCCACGGATTTCTTCCGCCGCCTCGCGAAATGCCTCGGCAATGATCGAATGGTTCGAACAGTTTCCGCTCCTTCCCGGAGCGATACTCGTCATCGGCGGCTTCGTGCTGCTCTCCATCGGCATGGCGCGCCTGACCCACAGCCTCGCCGCAACGGAAGTGCTGCGCGACCACAACGACCTGGCCGGGTTTATCTTCGCCGTGGTCGGCGTCATCTACGCGGTGCTGCTCGGGTTCATCGCCATCGGCGTGTGGGAGCGCTACACCGGCGCCGAGAGCCGCACGTACGACGAGGCCGCGCAACTGACCATCGTCTATCGGTATGCCGGCACGTTCCCGGAACGGAGGGCCGAGCTACGGCACGACCTGCGCGAGTACGTGGGCGCGATCGTCGAGCGCGTCTGGCCGGCGATGCAGCGCGGCAAGATCGCCGCCATCGACGACACGCAGTCCGAACGGCTGGCGACGACGGTCAACGGCCTGGCTCCGAAGGATTTCGGCCACGCCAACATCCAGCGCGCGATGATCGATGCAATGTCCACCGCGCTCGTCGACCGGGACGAGCGCCTGACCGAGGACGCCACCGGACTCAACGGCATCATGTGGGCCATCGTCATCTGCGGGGCGTTCATCACCGTGGGTTTCAGTTATCTCTTCGGCTTCAAGCGCTCCGCGCTCCAATCGACCATGATCGGCGGCCTGGCTCTGCTGATCGGCCTGATCATCTTTCTGACGATGAGCTTGGACTATCCGTACCGCGGTACGATCCGTGTCGGTCCCGAGGCGTTCGAACGCGCCCTCGGGAGCTTCGATACGATCGATCGCGCCGACGCCGCAAATCGTGCGCGATGAGCGCGTAGCCGGCCCGCTCCTCGCGCTCGCCGGACTCTCCCTCGGCGCATGGATCGGCCTGAGCCTGGCCCGAGGCCGTTTCTGGAGCGTCGAACCGCCCGTCCGGCTCACTGCCTCCGACGCCGGCGCCCTGCCCTCCGTCGCAGCCGTCGTTCCCGCTCGCAACGAAGCCGAAACGATCGGACTCGCCGTCCGCTCCTTGCGCCAGCAGAATTACGCCGGGCCCTTTAGCATCACGGTCGTCGACGACGCGAGTTCGGATGCCACGGCGGCGGTCGCACGCGTCGCCGCGGAGGGCATCGGCGGCGCAAGCTCGCTGGAAGTGGTGGCGTGCCGGCCGCTGACCGAACCGTGGACCGGCAAAGTCAATGCCCTCGACGCCGGCGTACATCACGTGCTCTCGTCGCGCGGCCGTCCGGACTACTGGCTCTTCACCGACGCCGACATCGTGCACGACCCGGCGAACCTCGCGAACCTGATCGACATCGCGCGGAGCGGCGAGCTCGACCTCGCTTCGCTGATGGTGTTGCTGCATTGTGAGAGCCGCTGGGAGCGCCTACTCATGCCCGCGTTCGTCTTCTTCTTTCGCAAGTTGTACCCGTTCGCGTGGTCTAACGACCCCACGCGCCGCACGGCCGCGGCCGCCGGCGGCTGCGTCCTGATTCGGGCCGATGCCCTCGACCGCATCGGCGGCCTGAGCGCGATCGCGGGCGAGATCATCGACGATTGCGCGCTGGCCGGCGCCGTCAAGAGCAGCGGCGGCTCGACCTGGCTCGGCCTCACGCGCAGCACGCGCAGCATACGCCGCTACACCACGCTCGAGCCGATCTGGTCGATGGTCAAGCGCACGGCTTTCACCCAGTTGCAGCGGTCGTACGCGGTGACCGCGCTCGCCGTCGCAGGCATGATCGTCGCCTATCTGCTGCCACCCGCGCTCACGGTCGCAGGCGTCGTCCGGACCGATGCCAAGCTCTTGCTCGTGGCCGGCTTGGCCTGGGCCGCGATGTCGCTCCTCTATGTGCCCACGCTACGGCTCTACGATCGCCCCGCGCACGAGGCGCTCGCGCTTCCCCTCGCGGCGACGCTCTACGTCGCGATGACGGTCGATTCCGCAATTGCGGGCGCGCGCGGGCGCGGCGGCGCGTGGAAGGGGCGGACCTATAGCTCGTCCGGAGAACCCAGCGGCGGATGAGCCTCCTTTCGTGACGAGCCCGCGCGGCTGGATCGTCGGCGCCGCCGTTATCGGCGGGGCCGTGCTCCTGTGGAACGTGCTCGCCGGAGCGCTGTCGCCGCTGGTGTTGCTCTTCACGGCGGTACTTTTCGCGGCGGGACTTCGGCCCAGCGTCGATCGGTTGAGCCGGCGCATGCCCTTCGGTGTAGCGGTGGGCATCTCGTTCGGCGCGGTCGTGCTCGCCATCGTCTCGGTGGGCCTCGTGCTCACGCTGCCGCTCGGCGCGGAACTCACGCGCTTGGTTCACTCGGTGCCCACCTACGCGGCCGCGCTCCAGGATCGTTTCATCGCGGCCGAGCGGCACTTCCGCAAGGACGAGGCCGCTAACCGCATCGCATCGGTGCTCTCCGGCAGCGCCGGCAGCGTCGCACGCGAACTCGGTCAGCACGTGCTCGACGGCACGGCGATTGCGGCTTCGACCATCGGCAACCTGCTCTTGATCCTGCTGCTCGCAATCGGCTGGATGTTATCCTCCGACGATCTCGGGCGCTTTCTGTTGAGCCTCATGCCACCCTCGGTGCGCTCGGATTGGCACGATGCGTTCGCCGACATCGGCACGCGCTTGAGCGCCTACGTCCAGGGCGTGGCGATCAACGGTTCGATCGTCGGGGTATTGATGGGCGTAGCGTTGGCGCTGCTCGGCGTGCCTTACGCTATTCTCTTGGGCGTCATCACCGCGATCTTCCAAGCGATCCCCATGGTGGGCGCGGTGATTTCGGGGCCGATCATGCTCTTGGTCGTGCTCGCCACCAGCGGCTGGACCAAGATGCTCGTCGCCGCCGCGATCTTCGCGATCGTTCAGGTGGTCGATCAAAACGTGCTCTCACCGATCATCTTCGGCCAGCGTTTGCAATTGAGTTTTCTGCTGATCATCCTCTCGACGATCGTTGGCGGCACGCTGCTGGGCATCGGGGGCGCGTTTCTCGCCGTGCCCGCGGCCGCGGTGCTCCAAGTGATTGCGGTGCGCATCGTCGCACCCGCCATCCGACGGGCCAACGGCGTCGAAGCCGGCTGAGCCGTGCGCAGCCTCACACCGCCGCGTGACGCAACAGGAACGGGCAACACGACGGAGGGACCGACGCCCTCATGCAGTTTTCGAGCAAGACGTTGCCCAGCCTCACCGCGTGTTGCCTGGCACTGGCCTCTCTCCCGCTCCCGGGCGATGCGTCGCCGATAAACGGGCGGCACTTGGTGCGGCCCGGGATTCGTGCGAGCGGCTCCGTCGGAACGATTTACTATCATTTCGATCTGCCCCTCAAGAATCTCGACCAGGCCGGCGACACTCTGACCCTCACCGGCGACAATTACACCGACCTGATCATGTCGTCGTACATAGGCGGCGTGCTCTTGGGACGTAACCTCAACGAGTTGTACCCCGGACTGCAATTCAACAAGGACTATCTCTACGGCACGCTCTGGGGTCAACTGCTCCAGGAGAACATCGACACCTCGCTCTACGTCGCGGGCCAGCCGCTGATCGATCCCTCGTCGCAGCAGCAGGCCGTGATGGGCGTCGGGCAAGGCGGCCCGTTCCAGATCAACAACTACGACGTCGACCTCGTGTACGGCAGCTATGCGCCGCAGGGCTTCGCGCTGCTCAACTACGTCGCGATCCAGGCCGGCATCGGCTTCACCTTCGCGCAGGCGCCGACCCAGTGGGAAGAGCCGACCCCGCCGCCGTTCAACAACAAATACTTCGGTCCCGAACTCGCGGCGTTCTTCCACACCAACGACATGCGTTCGCTCACCCAGCTCGGCACGACCGATTACAGCCCCGCGCCGAAATTCACCGCATGCTTGAACCAGCTCGCGAACGTGCAAAACCCGCCGCTCGACGTGATCGTGAACTACGCCTACAACCAGGGCTTCTACGGCGGCCTCGTCGACCAGTCGACGACCGCCTGCGCCCAGAACCCCAGCGCTTTCGTCAAAAAATACGATAGCCTCGACAACGCGAAGGGCGACAGCTACCACCAGTATCCGTACCAGGTTCGTTTCTACCTGGACGAACTCTACAACGAGTCGACGATCAAGCCCAAGACCGACAACCACCTCGACTTCGAAACGAGCGAATTGGAGACGGTCTTCGTCAACGTGATCGGATCGCTCGCGTACCTCAACTCCGCCGGCGTCTACCAGTCGATCCCGCAGAGCACCGCACAGTCGGCCTTCGCCGCCGCGCTCCGGTCTGCCGGCAACCCGACCTCACTCGACCTCAGCACGCGCTCGCAACGTTCGATCATCTTCTCGATTCTCGAAAACGCGCTGACCAACGTGGAGGGCAACCTGGGCAGCCAATTCTCCGAGGTCACCCTGGTTCAGTTGTAAACGATTACCAAGGCCGGCCCGGCGGCCGCTTCGCGTTTCCGGGGCGAGGCGGAGGGCCTTCGGGGCGAAGCATCGTCAGCGGATACTGCGGCAGGATGAACGGCGGCCGCGGCGCGTGCGTGAAGTCGAAGTCGTTGCGCAAGTCGCCGTATTGCGCTTCCTGATCGCGATAGTCGGGACGCGGATCGGGACGGCCCGAGTCGGCGATGCTCTCGCCGTTGAGGAAGATGTCCTCGATGAACTTCAGGTAACAGTCCGAACTGCAGACCTGGTGGTCGATGTAGCCGGTCTTCGCATAGGGACTGATCAACATGGCGGGGACGCGAATGCCCAGGCCGAGTTGATCGAACTGGAACGGCGGCGGCTCGTGATCGTAGAAGCCGTCGGCGTCGTCCCACATCATGAAGATCGCCGAGCTGTTCCAATCCGGTCCCGACATGATCGCGTTGACCAAGCCGGTCACGTAGCTCTGGCCGTGCGCGATCGATGCTTGCGGATGTTCGCTGTCGTAGTATTCGGGTAGCAGCCAAGTCACTTGCGGCAGATTTCCCGCTGCGGCATCGGTATAGAATTGCGTCTGGTTGAGCGAGGCGTTGGCGACCTGGCCATCCTCTTGCACCGTCTCGAATCCGGGAAGCACGTTCCAGATGCCCGGCGTGCCGTGCTCGCCGAACGGCGTGCCTTGCCCGTGGTCGAGATAGACGCCCCAACTGATGCCGTTCTGGTAGAGCAGATAGGTGATGTCGGTCCAGAGGTCGGGCATGGGATGGTCGGTCGAATTCCAGGGGATGCCGCCGAACGAACTCGCGCAACTGTTGATGTCGGGCGGATTCAATTGGGTGCACTTAGCCGACCAGCCCGAGAAGATCGCCAAGTGATTGGGCTGGCTCCACGATTCGACCGACTCGAAAAAGTGATCCATGAGCACGAAGTTTTTCGCATAGGCCCAGTAGTTGGGCAGATCGGTGCCGTCGTGATATCCCATCACGTCGACGATGCACCTCGTCGTCATCCGGATGCCCTCGTCTTCGTAACCCGCGCCGGGGAGCGTCCGGCCTACGTCGCTCGGGCCACACTTCGGACCCAAGAACTGCTCGCGCGCGGCGACGAACCCGTCCATCTTGCCGCCGTCGACGCTGATCGACTGCCACTTGTGACCGTGAGCGTTGCCTTGGTTGCTGTCGATGTGGTTGGCATAGGGCGTATCGCACTGACTCGGATACCAGGGATCCGGCAAGCAAGGAAGCGGCGACGGAAATCCGTCCGCGCCCGGAAACGTGCCGAAATAGTGATCGAACGACCTGTTCTCTTGCACGATGAAGATCACGTGCTGGATGAGACCCGGAACCGAGGGGCGATAGTTGGCCGGGACCGCCGAGGTCCAGGGAAATGCGGACTGACCGGCCGCGGCAGGCGCGGCAAGTAGCCCAAAACCCAGGATGAACACGAAACCCGCCCGCACGCGAGTCAACATTTTTCCGTCTCCTAAATTGGGGCCGAGACCAGACCGTTTGCGAGGCGGCGCCGCACTCCTTCGGTTATCTGTAACGCAGTCGCACGCTTGCCAGCACGTTTCCGTCGCGCGATAACTCGACCGAGTCCGCTCGAGCAGGCGGCCGAGCCAACAGTGTAGCGGTATCGCCTTCGCGCAGTGCGGCGCCCGCGAGCCATCGCCGGCCGGCGATCGTCGCGTCGACGTCGATCTCTCCGCCTGCGCGATCGACGAGCACGTAAAACCAACTCCCGTCGCGCGCGTAAACCACCTTAGCGGCGAGCCCGCCCGCCCCGGCGCGCGTCTCCATCGCTTCGTGCAGAAAATGGCTGTGCACCAACGTCGCCACGGCGAGTTCCGACGCATGCCGCCGCTCCCGCGCCGGCCCGATCTGCAGCCACGCGCCGCCCAACGCGATCAGGAGGAGCGCCGCGGCCAGCGCACCGGCCCACGCCAAGCGCCTCACCGGCGCGGGTTCGCCGGCAGCAGCGAGCAACCGCGCGCGAGACTGGGGCGAGGGCGTCGCCACCGGCAGCAGCGCGGCGAGTTGCAGCGCGGTCTCCTCGGCTTCGCCGACCAAGCGCAGACACGCGTCGCAGGTCGCCAGATGCGCGTCGATGCGGGCGCGACTCTCGGGCTCGAGCAGGCCCAGCGCGTAGAGTTCCGCATCGTCGTCGAGGTGCGCGCTCATCGGGGTTCCACCGCGAGCTCGACTTTGAGTTTGCGTAGCGCGAGCGCCACGCGGCCCTTGACCGTGCCCAGCGGCAAGCCGAGGCGCGCCGCGATCTGGGCCTGGGTCAGGTTGTCGAAATAGGCGCTCTCGATCACCAGGCGTTGCTCGCCGGGCAGCCGCGCCAAGGCGGCGCGCACGCGGGCCGCGTCGACCGGGTCGGCCGGCTCGACCGGCTCGAGGGTTACCGTTTCGAGCGCCGACGCGCGCCGCTCGCGCTCGACGCGCCGGCCGCCGCCGCGCAGCCGGCTCATCGCCTCGTTGCGAACGCAGGCAACCAAGAAGGCGCGCAGCGAACCGCGTTCCGGGCGATACGAGTCGGGCGTCTGCCAGACGCGCAACAGCGCGTCGTGCAGACAGTCTTCGGCGGCCGCCCGCTCGCCGAGCACGTGCCCCGCAACGCCGGCCAGGAGCGCGGCGTAGCGTTCGTAGACGCGCGATAAACCGTCGGGCCTGCGAGCGATGAAATCAGCCGCGAGCGCGTCGTCATCCCGGGATAAGCCACGCGAATCCGCCACCCGCATCCGCCTTTAGCCGAGCGCACGATCCTCGACCTGCACCGTTTTACCCATGAGCTCCACGGTGCGATAGCCGATGACGCCGAGCAGGTGATCCGGCGGTACGACGAGCGGGCCGGGTTTGTCCGCCTTACCCAGTTCGGGCTGCGGATACGCGGTCGATTGGGCCGTCGCGAAACGGATGTTGCCGTCGCTGTGCGTGATGATCTGATGGATGTGGCCGTTGAGCACGGTGACGTTCGCAAAGGGCCGCAGCATGGCCAGCGCCTTGGCGCCATCCTCGGTGGTCCAACCCCACTCGGGATAGAGCGCGTAGAGCGGCACGTGCCCGAACACGACCAGCGGCGCGTCGCGGCCGAGCGCGGCCAGATCCTTCTCCAGCCAATCGAGTTGCGCTTGGCCGAGCAGACCCATCGTTTCGAAGTTGAACACGTTGACCAAGGCCACGAAGTGCGTACCCTTTATGTCGAAGGAATACCAGCCGTCTCCCGGCCCCCTCTTGGCAAATGCCGTATAGTAGTTTTTGCCCATATCGCCGATCACGTCGTGTTCGCCGGGAATGGCGAACAGCGGCGCCTCGAGGCCCTGCAAGATGGCTTTGGCGTCGTCGAACTGGGCGGCCTTCGAGAGGTGCGTGACGTCGCCGGTGTGGATCACGAAAGCGGGCTGCACCGGCAGCGCGTTGATGGCCTCGACCGTGGCCTTCAGCGTCTCGGCGACGTGGTCGTTGGCGGCCAGCTTGAAGCCGATGTGGCTGTCGCTGATCTGCACGAACGAGAAGCTCGCATCGGCCGCCTTCGCGTCGGCCGCGGCGCTCACCACGCCCAGATTCGAGACGGTGAAGGCGAGCCCGGCGCCGGTCCAGCCGACGTGTTCGAGAAAGTGCGAACGCTTCACGTCAATTGCCTTTCGGAGCGGGTGCGAGCACGACGACGACCGCCTTCATGTACGGATGCAGCGCGCAGAAGTANNTCGTCGTCGTCGTTGACGAACAGGACCGTCTCGCCCGCGTGGATCGTGACCTTGTTCTCGTGATAGGCGAAGTTCCTGATATGCACGGTGGCGGCGGGCTTGACGCTCGCGACGACGGCGGGGCTTTCGGTCGCGGCGGAGGGGCCTGCGGTCGCGATAAGGGCGGAGTTCCCGTTC